>JAHELQ010000058.1:0-13457 GCA_024644125.1 Candidatus Aminicenantota bacterium
CTTCATCGATTTTATTTCGAAGCCCGGTTCGGAAGTCCTGGTAGAATCAAAGATGCCGATGATGCGATGATGCGGATGATCATCGAGAAAGCGAGGGGACAGGTAAGGGAAAAGATGGAGATGGTATTCCCCTTCCTCATTGGGAAAATGTCAAAATGAGTTGACTAAAAGCGAATGATCGTTTATTATAGAAAAATGAGAACGCAGGATGAAGAGAAGAAAGCCGCTTTGTTCGAAGCGACAGTGAAGCTGGTGAACGAGATCGGGTTCGCCTCCAGCTCGGTGTCGAAGATCGCTAAAATAGCGAATGTATCTCCATCCACTGTTTATGTGTATTACGAAAACAAGCAAGATCTGCTGGTGTCCACCTACATCGAGCTGAAAGGCCGTCTGGCCAGGGCGGTGCTCGATGATTTCGACGAATCGCTTCCATTGAGGGATATCATGGAACGGTTGTGGATCAATATGTTCAACTATATTTCCAACAATCTTGAATATAATTCCTATATCGAGCAATTCGCCAATTCTCCCTACGCCTCGTTGGTGGATGTGGAAAAATTGGAAAAGCCGTTTACGAAGGTCCGGAAGGTGTTCCAGAAAGGGATCGAGCAGAAGATCCTCAAGGATGTTGATCCGAATTTTCTGACCGCTTTCACTTTCAAGCCGGTTTCCTTTCTCGCGAATCCGCATTTTTGTCATGGCGTGGAGTATGGCGAAGAGGATATCGTGCGGGCTTTTATCATGGCGTGGGACGCCTTGAAGTTATGAGTTTTTTTTTGTAGTGCTTAGGTAAACGAACGTTCGGTTATAAATGTGTGGTTTACTGTAATTTCAGTTGAGAGTAAAAGGAGCCAGCCGTGAGAATGCGGTTGTAACGCGGTGATATTGGCTGGTAAGAGGTAGTGGGAGAAAAGCATGTCAAACGTTTATTATAAAAAAGTGGATGCAGGCACAACGGTCGATGAGGTTCGACTGATGTCCCGGCAGTTGTTGGAAGAGATTGTCGAACGGGAAAATGTGGAACTCTCGGAAAAGGTACCCTTGAAAGTACATTTTGGCGAGAAAGGTAACGCTACATTTATCAAATCGGAAAACTACGAAGGGATCATCGATTATCTAAGGGAGAAGGGTATCGACACCTGCTACATGGAGACGAGCGTAATGTACGGGGGGCAACGGTACAATAAAGAGTTGCATGTAAAGACCGCCGCGGAGCATGGATTTAACCAGCTTCCGATCGTCATTGCCGATGGGGAGCAGGGTGAGGTGTTCGTCGAAGTGGAGGTCGATTTGAAGCATTTCAAGACATGCAAGATCGGTGGGGCGTTTCTCGATTACGACCAATTGTTTGTCGTGTCTCATTTCAAGGGGCATATGATGGCGGGGTTTGGCGGGGCGATCAAGCAGCTAGCGATGGGCCACGCTTCAAAAGGGGGGAAACTGGCCATGCATATGGGCATCAAACCAAGGATTGTCAATCGAAAATGCAAGAAGTGCAATCTTTGCCAAACGCGTTGTAATGAGGACGCGATCACTATCGGGAAAAAATCGTTCATCGACCACGAGACGTGCGTCGGTTGTGGAGCTTGTGTCGCCATATGCCCCAACAAGGCGGTCTCGATTATCTCGGCAAAAGGGTTGTACAATGGTTTGTTGTCGGGGAAAAAGTTCAGGGAGAAGTTGGTGGAATACGCCTATGCCGCGCAAAAAGGTAAGAAGAACATCTACTTCAACTTCGCCATAAACGTCACTAAAGGCTGCGATTGCGAACCGAAAAAAATGAGCCCCATCATGGAGGATTTTGGAATCTTCGTCTCGACCGATCCTGTGGCTATCGACAAGGTATGCCTCGATATGGCCAGAGATAGGGGCAACGTTTTCAAAGGGGGCGAGCAACTTGTATATGCAGAGAAAGTAGGACTCGGGTCCACTAAATATCGACTTCTCCTGTCCCCCGCTACTGCCGCTACTGGAAAAGGAAGATGAAGATGATGTAGAGGGGGAAGAGGGCGAGCAGGAGGGCAGCCTCCCATCGGTCCAATTTGCCTTTTTCGCCGGTGAACATGGCGGCGAAAAAAATCAGGCTGGCGGCCAGAAGGAACGTTAGATCGGTGTTGAATGACAGGTTGTATTCCACCGGACGGATCAAGCTGCTGATGCCCATGATAAAGAGGAGGTTGAAGATGTTGGACCCGACGACATTGCCTACGGCGATGTCGTCGTGCTTTTTGAAGGCCGCAACAACGGATGTGGCCAATTCGGGAAACGATGTGCCGCCGGCAACGATTGTCGCTCCGATTAGTTTCTCGCTCATTCCGATGATTTTGGAGATTGTGACGGCGTTGTTGACCACCAGTTCGCCGCCAAGAAAAAGGCCGGCGAATCCCAATGAGATGAACAGGATGGATTGCCGGAGGGGTGATGGCGCTGCGGCTGTATCATGATTGTTCCGGTTTTTATGTAATTGGAGTACAAGGTAGGCGATGAAAAGGGCGAAAAGCGCCAGCAAAACCAGGGAATCCAGTCTCGATATCCTGCGTTGGGCGGCGGTTTTGAACAATTGGTCGTTTGCCAGCAAGAAAAACACCGCGGTTACCGCAAGCGCGAACGGCAATTCTTTCATTACCGTGTTCCTCTGGACTTTGAGCGGGAAAATGAGTCCGGCGATACCAAGGATCAATGCCAGATTGAAGATGTTGGACCCGATGATGTTTCCCAGGACGATGTCGCTCTCCCCTTTGATACTGGAAAAAATGTTGACCGCCAGCTCCGGCGCGGATGTTCCGAAGGCGACGATGGTGAGTCCGATGATCAATTCGGAGATATTGAACCGGCGAGCGATTTTCGCCGCTCCGTCCACCAGGAGATCGGCTCCTTTCACTACCAGGATCAATCCCCCGATCAAACCAAGAATTGGCAGTGTCATGCTATAATTATACTATAGACGGCAAATATTTTCATTTTTTATTTTTCCCGCCTTTTGATAATGGCGGGGGATGAATGAATCTGTTTGGATGTTGAAAAAATGTATCTGTTTTCCCGGTGCTTTTTAGAATCGAAATAGTGTATAATTGAAGCTTGACTATTTCCAAATGATTATCTTTAGAGGAGTTTTTCATGGAATTACTACACGCTGGTATTGACAGCTATCTTCAGGAATTGTTGCCGGACCGGGATGCGATTTTTCTGGAAATGGAGCGGTATGCCGCCGGGGAAGAGTTTCCTCTGGTGGGGCCACAAGTGGGGCACTTGTTGGAGATTCTGGCACGGAGTGTCGAGGCTGAATCTGTCATCGAGTTGGGGTCGGGATTTGGTTATTCCGCGTTATGGTTTGCCCGGGCCATGCTGGACGGGGACAGGTTGATCCAGACCGATATGAAAGAGGAAAATGCCGGATTATCAAAATCTTTTTTTGAAAAGGCGGGTTTTGGCAATCTATACGACTTCCGCGTCGGCGATGCTCTGCAAGTGCTGGAGCAAGAGGAAGGGCATTTCGATATTATCTTCAACGATTTATTCAAAGAGCATTATCCCAGGGTAATCGATCTCGCTTACAAACGGTTGCGGCCCGGAGGATTGCTGATCTCCGACAACACGTTATGGCGGGGTAGGGTTTTGGAGCAACAACCGGATGGGAAAACGCGCGGTGTGCTGCAATTCAATCAGGCGCTCAAGGAGCACCGGGGATTTTTGACGGTTCAACTTCCTTTACGCGACGGTGTGTCGTTATCGTATAAAGTCTAAGGGATAGCGCTTGGTTCAAGCGACGGCCGCGAGCGGCCGCCGCTTTGTTTATTGTGTCAGCTTTCGTTGATATCGTGAGCTTCCACCATCAGATTCGTTAGACGGCGGGAGAATTCAGCCGGATCTTCCAGCTCGTATCCCTCGATCAACATGGCCTGGGAATAGAGCACTTCGCTGTAATCTTTCATTTTTTCCGAATCTTTATCGGTCTTGAAGATGTTCTGCAACACAGGGAATATTTTGTGCCGGGGGTTGATTTCCAGGATTTTCCCGGCTTTGGGGGTGATCTGGTTGGCGCTGCGAAGCAATTGCTCCATGTTGAAGGTAACGCCGCTGCTGGTGGTCACCAAACATACGGGGCTGGATTTGAGACGGCGGCTCAATTTGACTCCTTTGACCCGGTCGCCGAGGTTTTTCTGGATAAGGGCCAGGAGTTCCTTGTTTTGTTCTTCCAATTCCTGAACGTCGTCTTTGGGTTTGTCTTCCTCTTTTTTTTCCTCTTTCTGCTTGTCTTTGTCTTTGGTTTTGTCCGCCGGGATGATGTCGTCGATGTTGAAGTCTTCGCGGATGACGGATTTCAATTTTTTGCCGTCGTATTCATCGAGATTCTGGGTCAGGAATTCGTCGATCTTATCGACGAAGTAGAGGATTTCCACATCTTTTTCCCGGAAGATTTCCATCTGGGGCATCCGGTGAATGGTATCGATATCTTTTCCGGTGGCAAAGAAGATTTCTTTTTGGCCTTCGGGCATGCGCTGCACGTACTCTTTCAGCGTGGTCATCCCTTCGCCGGATTTGGAAGAGGGGAAGAGCAAAAGGTCTTGTAACGACTCTTTGTTCTTGTATTTCATGTAGATGCCGCCCTTGAGGGCTTTGCCCATCTGCTCCCAGAGTTCCTCGTATTTTTTCCTCTCTTTCTCCATTAATTTTTCCAGCGCTTTGAGTACTTTCTTCTCCAGATTTTTTCCAATGATTTTCAACTGGTCGTCATGCTGGAGAATTTCCCGCGAAATGTTGAGGGAAAAATCGGGAGAATCCACCAAACCGCGAACAAACCGCAAGTGGTCGGGCAACAGGTCTTTGCAGTCTTTCATCACAAAGACGTGATTTGCATAGAGCTGGATGCCGTCAGAGTAGTTTTTGTCATAGAGATTGGAAGGGGCTCTCGACGGAACGAACAGGAGCGCGGTGTATTGCACCTGGCCTTCGGCTTTGACGTGAATTACGTCCGCTAGATCGTTCCAGTCGTGGAAATGGTGTTTGTAGAATTGGAAGTATTCGTCGTCGGTGATTTTCCGCTTGTCTTTTTCCCAGATGGGGGTCATGGAGTTGAGGGTTTTGTTCTCGATGATTGTCTGCGGTTCGGCGTCTTCAATGGTTTTTCCCTCTTTGTCCCTGGGTTTTTCTTCCCGAACGAAGTCCATTTTAATGGGGTAAATGATGTAGTTGGAATATTTTTCCACCAGGTTTCTGATAGTGTAAGGATTGAGGAAATCCTCTTCCGGTTTGTCTTTGTCGCAGCAATTCTCGCGGATGTGGAGGATGATCTCGGTACCCCGTTTTTCTTTTTCCACCTCTTCGATGGTATAGGAGCCGTCTCCTTCGGATTCCCAGCGAACGCCTTTTGCCTGTCCCGGGGCGCGGGTGGTCAGGGTAACTTTTTCCGCCACCATGAAGGCGGAGTAGAAACCGACGCCGAATTTTCCGATTAGTTCGACATTTTTGTTTTCATTCAATTTCAAGTTTTCGAGGAATGATTTGGAACCGGATCTGGCGATGGTGCCGATGTTGTCTATCACTTCCTGGAACGCCATACCGATTCCGTTGTCGCTGATCAAGAGAGTCCGGGCTTCTCGGTTGACATCCATGACGATCGTGAATTCGCTCTCATCCCCTTCGAGCATTTCAGGGTTGGTGAGGGCGTGAAATTTGATTTTATCGATGGCGTCCGATGCGTTGGAGATTAACTCCCGCAAGAAAATTTCCCTATGGGTATAGAGGGAATTTACCATCAGGTTCAGCAACTCCTTTGTTTCTGCCTGGAAGGAGTGGGTGCTTCTCTTTTTCTTATCTTGTTTCTGTTTTTCAGGCATTTGGTCCTCCTGGATATATAAAAATTACATTCCTAAATCTGCTATTTTTGATTTGGAACTTATATAGATTGATATTTTATAAAAAACAATACCTCTTGTAAAGCCCTTAAATGAAAGACGGGGGTCTTCTTTTTTTATGGAGTTTGTGCTAGCATTTGATTTGAATGTAGTTTTTTTTTAGAATACGCTCAGAGAGTATAATCAGGAGATACAATGCGGGAACGGATTTCGCTTGAAAAAAATGCATACCGTTTATTGTTGCCGGTGATTGTGGTGATATTGTTGGGGATTGGTTGCGGATCCGGCAAGAAGGATATGAATGTCCTGGTGATTTCGATGGATACGACGCGGGCCGACCGGATAGGGGCCTACGGTCACATTGAAGCCCAAACTCCCAACATCGACGCGCTGGCCCGGGAAGGGGTTTTGTTCGAGGATACCATCACTCCTGTCCCGCTAACATTGCCGGCCCACTGTTCTCTGTTCACGGGCACTATTCCGCTTTATCACAAGGTTCGCAACAACGGCACTTATTTTTTGCCCGATGAGATCGATACAATGGCGGAGGTTTTCAAGCGGGACGGATATCGCACCGCCGCGTTCATTTCATCTTTCACCCTCGACTCCCGGTTCAAGCTCGACCAGGGATTCGATGAGTACTCCGACAAAGTGGTGATAGATGAACGGATGGTGAAGAGTTTCTCCTCCGAACGGCCCGCCGACATGGTGTTCGCCGACTTTAGCGAGTGGTTTGGGAATAATGGCGGCGAGAGATTTTTTAGTTGGGTGCATTTCTATGATCCCCATTTGCCGTATGCGCCGCCGGAACCTTACAAGAGTAAATTTTCCCGGGATCTGTATGATGGGGAAATCGCCTATATGGATGAGTATATCGGTAAAATTATCTCGCTTCTAAAAGAGCGGGGCATTTATGACAATACGCTCATTGTCCTGGTGGGCGATCACGGGGAGGCCTTTGGCGAGCATGGGGAATCCGGACATCAGATCTTTTGTTATGAGGAAAATATTCGCGTTCCTCTGATTTTTATGTTCCCCGGCCAGGAGAAGAAAAATCTCCGCGTTCCTCAGAAGGTCGGTCTCATCGACGTGATGCCGACAATATTGGATTTCATGGGCCGTCGCATCCCCTCGCAGGTTCAAGGGATTTCGTTGCTGCCGTCGTTAGCGAAGGATTCAGAGCTTCCGCAGCGCCAATTCTATATCGAGAGCGTGTTCGCCCAGGAGTCGTTGGGATGTGCGCCGATCAGAGGAGTTGTTGAAGATCAATTCAAGTATCTGGATCTTCCACGTCCGGAGCTCTACAATCTCGTCTCGGATCCTGGGGAGAAGAGCGATCTCGCTTCGGAGGACGTTGAAAAATGCCGGGATTTGAAAAATGAATTGTATCATATAATCGGCCATCACCGGAAAGTGAAGTTTAGTTCCCAGCGGTCGATTTCAGCGGCGGAACGGCGGCAACTGGAGTCGCTCGGCTATCTTGTCTCCTCCGGGCAAGCGAGTAAAGGCGACTTGCCGGATCCGAAAGACCGTATACACGCCTGGAGCACGTATCTCGCTGCGAACGATCTCGTTAGCCAGGGCAAGGATGTCGAGGCGATTCCCCGCTTCTTGCAGGCAATCGAGGAGAATCCTCATTTTTCCTGGTCCTATTCAAAATTGGCCTATATCTATTATTCGCAAGGAAACATCGATAGCGCGGCCCATTGGTACAAAGCCGGCATTTCGGCCAATCCCGGGGATTATATCCTGCGCATCGACTATGTGAATCTATTGATCTCCCAGTCGGAGTTTTACGAGGCGTTCGAAATATTGAAGGAGCTCAAAAAGCTCAATCCCCTCGATGCAGGAGCTCAAGTGGAGAATTTGATGGGGCAGATTTTCGAAATCAAGGGCGAATATCGCGATGCCATCGATCATTACCGGAAGGTACTGGATATCGAGCCCGGGAATGTGCAGGTGAAAAAGAAGATCGGGTTTTTTCACCAACGAATCGGCGAACATTCAAAGGCCCTGGAGATCTATCTTCAGTTGGAAAAGGAAATTCCCGGCGATTTCGACTTGATGTTCAATCTGGCTATGGTTTATGGGTTGTTGGAGCAGTATTCCCAGTCGTACCAATATTTTGAAAAAGCCGCGGTTGTCAATCCCAAACCGGTGGTTTTTTACAATTATGCGGCGATCCTGGCCAAAGCGGGGAAATTTACCGAGGCCATTGTGAAAATGGAGGAATTTCTGGAAAAATACCCGAAGAACGATGTAACACGAGCGCAGGCGCTTCAAAGTATTGAAACGTGGAGGCAGTTTTAACTATTTTTGGTTTCAAATGCTGATTTTTCCTTGATTTTCAAGCGTAAATTTTCTATAATCTATAGATATGGAAGTAGATACAGGTAGAATTATTGAACTGTCGCGGATTAGATTGGAGACTAGCAAAGAACTTATATTCAGCCGACAAATGCAGCAAATCATTTCGTGGGTGGAAGAGATCGATACGATTTCGGAAACCCGGGATCATCTGGACATGGAATTACCTTGCACGCCCCTTCGGGAAGATTATGTAGTTGACAGCGGATTGGGAACTGCGGGCGCTTTAGCCAATGCTCCTGAGTGCGACGGAGAATTTTTCATTGTATCGGAAGTAATTAAAAAATAATGATGATGAAGGGGATCGACTATTTCAGGAAACTGTATAGATCGGAAAAAGTCCGGGATGTTATCGCCGGGGTGTTGGATTTCGTCGATTCCGAAGATAAAAAGTACAATGCCTTTATCACGATAAATAGGGATGAAACCTTGCGCAGGGCTGAAGAACTCGATAATAAAAAAAACGCGCGGGGCAAGTTGTTCGGGATTCCTGTGGCTGTCAAAGATAATATCGCGGTCAAAGGCGTTCGTTTGACATGCGCGTCTAGAATTCTCGGCAACTATGTCAGCCCTTACTCAGCCACTGTTGTTGAAAAATTGTTGGCGGAGGATGCGATTATCATCGGAAAGACCAATCTCGATGAGTTCGCGATGGGGTCTTCGACGGAATATTCCGCCTATTTCCCCACCCGTAATCCCATTGCGCCGGATTATGTCCCCGGCGGTTCATCCGGCGGGTCGGCCGCCGCGGTCGCCGCCGGAATGGTTCCCCTGGCGTTGGGTTCCGACACCGGAGGTTCTGTACGGCAACCGGCTTCCTTCACCGGAACTGTGGGTTTGAAGCCGACTTACGGCAATGTATCCCGCTATGGTCTGGTGGCTTTCGCATCGTCTTTGGATGTGATTGGACCGTTGGCTTCGAATCTGGAGGATGCGGAGTTGCTTTACCGCGTGATTTCCGGCAAAGATCCATCGGATTCCACCAGCGTCTGCCATTCCCGGTCATTGGAAGAGGTGGATCGATGCACCATCGGGATATTGGATGAAAAGTGGCTGACAACCATCAATCCCGCGATTCTGGATGCGTACCGCCGATTGACCGCCGATCTGGAACGCGCGGGGATGAAAACCCGGATAATTCAAACGGATTTATGGAAGTACGCGTTGAACGCGTATTATATCATCACCTCATCCGAAGCCAGTTCCAATCTGGCCCGTTATGACGGCGTCAGGTATGGAGCCAGGCAGGAAGGTGAGAATCTTCTGGATATGTATTTTAGCACCAGAACCGGAGGGTTCGGCGATGAGGTGAAGCGGCGTATTTTCCTTGGAACGTTCGCGCTGAGCGCGGGATATTATGATAAATATTACAAGAAAGCCAATGTTCTCAGGGAATTGTTGAGACGGGAGTTCAAGGAGAATTTCCAGGGAGTTGATTTTATTCTGACCCCAACCGCTCCGGAATTACCGTTTAAGTTAGGAGAGAAAGTGAATCCCATCGACATGTATATGTCCGATTGGTTTACGGCGCCTGCGAGTCTGGCCGGATATCCGGCGATATCGCTCCCATGGTACCGAAATGAACAAAACCTTCCGGTAGGGATTCACATTATAGGGCAAGCAGGTGACGAGGAAAATATATTCATCTTGTCAAAAAAACTGAATAAAATCATTAGTCATTTTTAGGAGGCAAAAATGAAAAAACATCTCGTGTTAATTGCACTTTTCGGTTTAATCGTGATCATGACGTCATGTCAGCAGCCGGAAGAGGTAACCCTCTCACAGTATTTCAAATTGATGGCTCACAATGACCGTGATTCGATGGCGTCAATGGCAATTGAACCCAAAAATATCGAATTCAAATCTTTCGAAGTTGTCAATATCGCCGAACCGGTCACCACCGAGTACCCTCTTCCTGGTTTGATCGAAGAGTCTAATCAGATCAAGAAAGACATGCAGGAGAAAGCGCGCGAGGCCAGCGACAAGAGAGACGAAATGCTCGATATCCAGGATGAGCTCGAGGATACCCGGAGCAGGGCGCGGAAAAATGAATTGCAGGAAAATTTCACCGCTGCCGAGAACGCTTTCAAAGAAGCCGAACTCAAGTACAAAGATCTGGTAAAAGAGAGAGACCGGGTAAAAAGAGAGATCGAAAAAGAAAGAACCCTCGTACGTCTATCCGCCAGTCTCGACAACAGGGCGGAGAGTTACAACGGTGAGGTTCAGACCATTCGTGCGGATGTCAAAATCACTCTTTCCAACGATGAAGTGAAAGACTATGTGTTCGTAATGGTGAAGTATCTATTGAAGGTGGAAGAACGGGTATATCCGAACCGTCTCGTTATCTTGAAAATCCAGACTCTCGAAGACTTCAACTCCGAAGAAGCTGCCGCCGCGTTGGTTAAAGAAATGGAAAAAGAGAAAAAAGAAGAGGTCACCGAAGAAGAGGTAACAGAGGAAACAAAAGAGGCGCCTGCGAAGGAAACCGTGGAAGGTGGACAAAACTAACGGATTTATCCTGGTACTTTCCACCATCGATGATGGTGATAAAGCGCGAGACATAGCCCGGATGCTGGTAGAGCGACGGATTGCCGCGGGTGTTTCGATTACATCCCCGGTTTCCTCGGTCTACCGGTGGAAGGGCAAGGTTTTTGACGAAACCGAATATATGTTGATTATCAGGACTCTGGAACAGAATTTTCCAGCAGTGGAGAAGCTGATCAGGGAAAATCACAGTTATGAGCTGCCTGAATTGATAGCGGTTCCTGTTGTAAATGGAGAAGAGGAATATTTGAGTTGGTTGTCCGGGAATTCTCGCTAGGGGAGTTCCCGGTGGCCGCTTCGCTGGGGGAAGAGGGGTTCGCTACTTCAATAATTAATATTTACCAACGAGTATTTCTCGTCCACCTGGATTGAACGGATAGGCGAGTTTTCTTTGAAGTGTACGGTTTTTTCCTTGCTGTCCACTATGATTGTTTTTTTTATATCCTCTGCTTCGGTCTGTATCAAAATATGGAGGGGGAACAAAAAATCGGTGTTTTTCTGGCTGATTCCGATTTGGCCTTTTTGGCCTTCGATGATTGTCTCGATGGTAATTTCAGGGATTTTTCGTGAGTAGATCCATTGTTCGAGAAAACGGGCGACGTTCTCGTCTTTTTGACTGAATTGGGAGATGAACCGTTTGCTGTTAACACTCTGGAATTTAAGGTCCCGAAGAACCGAGCGCATTGATTTTAGAAAGTTTTTTTCTCCCATCAGGTCTTTCAACATCAAAAAAACAAAAGCGGTTTTATTGTATACAATGGTCTGGAATGTTTCGCGATCGTTTTCGATATGACTGACCCGTTTCCCATATATGATCGGTCCGCTGTCGCTTTTGTTCAATATCCACCGTTTAACTTTTTTTAGTATCCGGTTGAATCTTTTTTCGGGTAACCGGTTTTGAAGAAAATACAGGACGGAGAATTGGGCCAGTCCCTCGGTGATCCACATGTCCCGGTATGAATCCCATGAAGTGACGCCTCCCCACCATTGATGCGCCAGCTCATGAATCAGATAGTCGGTGGATTCGTTGCGAAAGTTGATTGGGCTGTTTTTGGTACTGATGATCGGAGCCTCGTTCCGGGTGGCTATCATCCGGTTCGGCGTGGCGTTGTAATTAAAAAGAATGAAGCCCTGGTCGCTGATTCCCCCTTCGATATACCCTTTCTGGAAGAGAATGTTAATATCTCTGGTGACGGGAGGGCCAAATTTGGAAACAAGAAACTTCAGGCCGTCTGCCAGGGTTTTTTTGTCGAAGTATTTCATCGGGTGACTCATGGGTTCGCCGTATATGTTTATGGGTACGCTCCCTTCTAGAGTTTCCAGGTGTTTGAATTTCCCGCAAGCCAGAGAAATTCCTTTTAGGCCTGGGCTCTCGAATCTATATATGTTCCGGTTCAGCACTTGCTTGCCGACCAACTGGCCGGATGCGAGGCAATTGAGGTCCGTGGGAACCGATACGGAAAATTCTGTTTTGGCAAAATCGATACTGGGATTTGGGTAGTAATTCTGTTCCCGGGACAGATAGAAGTAATTTTCGTTTTCCACCTGGTCTAATGTGGAGAACCTTTGCTTGAATACATCTTCGATGGCGACATGCGGAGTGATCGCACCTTTCCAGAAAAAAGACAGATAGCTGGTGTCCGATCCCAAAAAATAATACAGATTGTTCTTGCGGAGCACCGAAAGATCTCTGGCATTGGGATCGAGACTGCCGCGGATTTTCAATCCTTCGGCCAGCCGGATTACCCGGAACGTCGCCGGGAATTGAAACCAGAGTTTGACTGTACCGGAAAGAAAATCGGTCTCGGGATTGTAGAACAAATCGACCTTTAGATTGTTGAGCCTCTCTTTCTGGTCAAATATAAATTTAGGCTTCTTGAGAGAGTCATACGCGAGTATAACTTTACTGTTCCTGGACGTTCGCAACCGAGTGTCGGGTATCATAAATTGGTTGAAATCGTAGAGGTAAAGCTCGTCTTTATCTTTTGGGAATATTACTAGATTGTCTTCGGTGTTGAATGGAAGGAACCAGAATTCGTCGAATTGTTCTATTTTGATGCCGAAATATTCTCGATAGATTTCGATGATGGGGGCGATAGTCTCCGACCCTGCATCGACCGGAATTTGATCCGCGTCGAGATTCGCGAGAAACGACCTGTCGTCCAGGACAAATATCCCCCACTCTTCGTTGGTTTCCACCTTGTTTTTTTTGAACAAATATTGCAATGTTAGCCGCTCTTCCTCATCGCTGGGCTCGATCTGGAATTTTAACCGCCCCTTGAATAACATGACTTGTTTGAACGGATATGATTCATACAAAAAACCGTTACCGAGGGTGACTCGCGCATCGCCCAGAGTGATCGTCAGGTCTTTGACCGAATATCTTTTGAAGTTCTCGATGAAATAAAGAGGGCTGATTTGATTGATGATCCTGGCCTTCAAGTATTTGTCCTCTTTTTTTTCATACAGGATGGTGCCGACTTCCGCGTATTTTTCGAACTTCGCCTTGTAAGTCAATTTGTCCTGGATGAATGTCACGAATTTTATCCCCTGGCAGTTTTCGAAGTATGTACGAAAGATCTTATGGCTATCGTCCAAAAATAGTGATTGTAGGGCGGGCCAATTTTTTGTCGCAATGTAGTCCTGCAAATCCGGCGTCGCTGCCAGGGAGATGTTGAAGATCGAAATCGA
>JAHELQ010000058.1:13467-16562 GCA_024644125.1 Candidatus Aminicenantota bacterium
ACAATTATACCTTTTTTTTTAGAAAAAGTTAACTATTCCACGTGTCCGCGCGCTTTATATTATGGTATCCCCGGAGGCGCTATTTGGAAGTCGGAGTCTGAAAAATCATTGACCGACAGATCGGCGGCAGACCGGATGCGAATTCTGTAGCGGTCACCCGCGGGAATATTCCCGGTGACGCGCCAATTGAATATCCCTGAATTGGGGGTTCCGTCGGAAATCGTATGAAACTTGATGCCGCCGCGGTATAATACAATGACAACGTTTCCTGAAACACCGGAAGACATCCATTTGATTGTGGTCGACGAATTCATCGTCAATATTTCCCCGCCATTTGGGAATACGACTTTAATGTTTCCCGCCTGCAAGGAGAAAAACGCAAGGAAAAAAAATAGCGAGCCAATGATGACATGTTTTCTCATATTAATAGTATAAATGATTGGAATAGTTTATCTCATGTGGATGGGATTTTTTGTTTCGAAAAAAAAGAGACCGAAATACCATTCCGGTCTCTTTGGTGTATGTTATGTTTATTTTTTCTTGTTGGTATTATTCTCTTTCTCGATCTCTTTTTTAATATCCTCTAAAAAGGATTTATACATGACTACGTCAGGGGACCCGGGAAATTTGGAGACGAGAGTTTCGTACGTTTCTCTGGTTTTTTCGAGATTGTTGCTAAAATAATAAAAATTACCCAGAGTCATCACGGCAGGTTCCAGATCATCTTTCATTTCAATGGCTTTCAAGAGGAAGGGGAGGATGTCTGCTTCATACTTCCTGGTAATTTCCGCAATTCTTTTTTTCTTGTCCTTATCTTTGTCGTTCTTGATGACTTCAACCTCTTGCTCCAGTTTCATAAAATTGTTGGAGCCCAACAGGAAGTTGGCAATCGGAGCCAACTGGGTATTGGGGGCGGCTTTGTCCAACTCGAGATATTTCAGTAGGTACTCGTTGGATTCATCGTTTTTCTTCAACTGGGTGAGGTTGATGCCGATGACATAGATAGCGGTCCTATACAACTCCGCATACTCGGTATCCACACCTTCGATCTTGGTGAAATCCAGTAGTGTTTTGTTGGATTCCTCATAATTCTGGAGGGTGTAGGCATTCAACCCAATCTGGTAAGTCGATTTGGCGTAGACATCTTTTGCTGCCGCGGCGGCTCCGGGTACGGCGATGACTTTTCCGTAATACTCATTGGCCTCTCCCAATTCCTGATTCCGGTTATGTTGTTGACCGAAGTTGAAATATATTTTTGCCAATAACTCTGACGCTTTTGGAAATTCCGGTTGAAACTCCAATGCTTTATCCAGGTTCTTGATGGCCTCTTCGAACTGGCGCTGACCGACCATCAAGCGGGCGATACCATAATATGGTTCCGCGTACTCCGGTTCGATCTCAATGGCTTTTTTGTAATTTTCGTATGCTTTGGCCAGATCTTTGCTCTGGATCGCTTTTTCCGCTTTAGTGACAAATTTTAACGCTTTTTTCGAAACCTCTGCTGTAAGAATGGTCCCCTGGATCGAGAATACCAGGATGAATAATACAATTAAAAGTTTCTTGGTCATAATCGCTTCTCCTTTAATTCGATTGCTTGATTTTGAATTGTACCACTTTCTTTTGAAAAACACAAAATTTATATGTTTCATAACTTATTTATACGTTACCTTACAAGGAAAAGTTAGCCGGGGGAGGCGAGTTTATTTGACTTGATTCTGCCTATTGAATATAATTAATTTATGAAAAGCAGAACGTCTTCTAAATTGGTGATTTTAATAGTGTTTTGGATTGTTGTGATAAATTTTCCCGGAGCCGTATCGCGCCTTGTAGCGTCAGGCAAAAAACTCTCCGCCAATGAGGTCATTCAGCAGTTGGATGAAAAATATCAGAAATGGTGGGATCTGGTCGCTCATATCAGCACGCCGCTGGAGCGGCAGGTTTTTCTCGACTTGACGAACAATCGCGACCGGGACGCCTTTATCTCATTGTTCTGGAGTCAACGGGATCCCAGTAAAGGTACGCCCGAAAACGAATTTGAAGAGGAGCATATCAAACGCTTCAACTATGCCTCTTATTATTTCGGTTTTGGATCTCCGCTTCCCGGGTGGAAAACGGACCGGGGGCGGATCTATATTATTCTCGGTCCCCCGGTTAGCCGGAACGAAGTCATCAGTAGTGGTATCTACCCGGTGGAAATATGGGAATATTACGGTAATCCCGAAATGGGCCTGCCCACTGCTTTCAGAGTTGTATTTTACAAAAAATCCGGTTCCGGCGATTACAGGTTGTACTTGCCGACGACCGATGGGCCCGGTAATTTATTGATCCGGCATACAGGGGAATTTGAAGATAACAATTACGTCAAAATCTACCAGAAATTGAAAGAACTGAATCCCCAGGTGGCCGAGGTCTCGCTCAGTTTGATTCCCGGCGAGGAGGTTTTTAATTTTTCTCCCTCCCTTCAGGCTCCGATTTTGATGTCAAGAATCTATGAATTGCCGAAGCGGGCGATCAATGCGACCTATGCCAGGAATTTCCTGAATTTCAAGGGTGTGGTGGATGTCAGTGTCACTACCAATTATATCAATAGTAGGGGAGATCTGGCCGTGATACCGGATCCCATCTTGAAGATGAATATGATTCATTTTTCGATTTTGCCGGAGCGTTTATCTGTCGATTATTCGGAAGAAAAGGATAAATATTATTTCAGTTACCAGTTGACCGCTCTTTTGAAACGCAACGGCGAGGTGATCTTCCAATATTCCAAAAACTACCCGTTCTATTATTCAAAAGAAGAGTTGGAAGGCGTCCTGTCGCACGGAATGGTGATCGCCGATTATTTTCCGGCGGTTGACGGCGAATTTGAATTCAGCGCCATCATTGAAAACTCCGTGAACCGGGAAATTACGTATTACGAACGGAACGTGACTGTCGTGTCCCCGTCGCCCGGATTGCCCATGGCATGGCAACCGCTGATCAGCCACCAGATCGGTAAGGCGAATCAATTGTTTCTGTCATCATATAATTTTGTAGATGATCAGGTGATGATCGAGCCGAGGCGCGAATTCGGCACCAGAGAAGAGTTGTTCATATAT
>JAHELQ010000489.1 GCA_024644125.1 Candidatus Aminicenantota bacterium
TGATTTGTCCGGAAAATTACTTTACAATCGAGATATGAAGAAAACGATAGGATTGTTGGGCGCCGGTCTCATGGGAGAACCGATGGGTCATCGCCTTCTGGACGCCGGTTACCGGTTGCGAGTCTACAATCGAACACCGAAAAAAACCGAAGCACTCATCGGCAGGGGAGCATCCGCTTCATCGACGGCGGGCGATGTCATCTGCGACGCCGATATTATCATCACCATCCTGGCGGATTATACCGCCATTCAAGAGGCCATGCTTCCGCTGGATCCGACATCCGCCGAGGGGAAAATATGGATTCAGATGAGCACGATCGCGCCTGCCGAGAGCCGGATACTTCAGGAGCGATGGCTCTCTGCCGGAGGCAGGTACCTGGAAGCGCCGGTGCTGGGCAGCGTTCCCCAGGTGAAAAGCGGCACCCTGTTTATGTTGGTTGGAGGAGATGATGCTCTGCTGCTAGAGTGCGAGCCGGTGCTTCGGCAATTGAGCGATAACATCGTTCGCTTCGGAGACGTTGGAACAGCCGCTGCGGCAAAACTGGCTCTGAATCAATTGATCGCCACCTTGACCGCCTCGTTTTCCATGAGTCTGGGATATTTGCGTGAGATAGATGTGGATATCGACCTCTTCATGGAGATCTTGCGGAAGAGCGCGCTCTATGCTCCAACCTTCGACAAGAAGCTGGATAAGATGATGAGCAGGGATTTCACCAACCCGAATTTCCCGGTGAAGCACCTGCTCAAGGATGTGAACTTGATGATCGAGGATTTTGGGAAGGCTTCGA
The DNA here is from genome assembly GCA_024644125.1 of Candidatus Aminicenantota bacterium. Classification (GTDB taxonomy): domain Bacteria; phylum Acidobacteriota; class Aminicenantia; order UBA2199; family UBA2199; genus JAHELQ01. The sequence goes on from JAHELQ010000489.1 coordinate 789, forward strand.
TCGGCATTGCGCCACTGGAGGGAGTGCGAACTCTACTCGAAACGGCGATTCAAAACGGAGACCGGGATATGGATTACTCCGCCCTGTACAACGCTGCGCATCCGCGGAAAAAATAAATTACATTGACCAATCCAACTCCCATAACTATCGCCCTGGCGCAATTGCCGGTGCCGGAGATACAACCGCTCTACAACGAGGGCAATATTCCGCTGGCGGCAGGTTATCTACAGACCTACGCCGAAGCGAACGCTTCATCGCCGACGCTCGACATCCGCATCATTCCCCGCCATATCGCAAACTTCGGGGGCGACGCCGCCATCCTGGAGTGGTTGATGGAGTCGCAAGCAGGCATCGTAGGCTTCACATCATATATGTGGAACGTCGAGCGCAACATCCTGATAGCCCGCCGCCTGAAAAAGCAAATTCCTGGTATAATCACCATCTTCGGAGGTCCGGAGATCTCCCCGAATCATTGGACTCTCTACGAATCCTGCATCGATTACTTCATCGTGGGCGAAGGCGAGCAAACCTTCATCGATTTGGCGATCCGGCTTTATCACGGGCTTCCGGCGCAGAGAATCATTATCCAGGAGAATTACCTCGAGCTACGCTGCCTGCCGAATCCCTACCTGCAGCACATCATCATCCCCGCGGAGGGCGAATCGATGTTTTTAGAGACGATGCGCGGGTGCCCGTATCATTGCAAGTATTGCTTTTATTCGAAATCCTATTCCAGGATGCGCTATTTTCCCGAGGAGATCATCCACCCATTCTTCGCCCTGGCCCGCCAATACAAAGTCCCCGAGGTATACATCATGGATCCCTCCCTCAATGTGGCTCCCGGCCTGGAAGCGAGGCTAGATCGAATCGCCGCTGCCAACGATCCGGCCATCCCCCTTCATACCGAGATCCGGCTCGAATCGGTCACTCCGGAGATCGCCCGCGCGATGAAGAGGGCGGGCTTCCATTCGGCCGAAGTGGGATTGCAATCCATCAACCCGCGCGCCCTTAAAGCGATTCAGCGTTCGTTTGACCGCGAAGGCTTCATCGCTGGAGCGGGCAATCTTCAAGAGCATGACATCGACGCCAAAACCGGAGTGATTCTGGGATTACCGTTTGACACGGCACGGGATTTCGAAGCCACCATCGAATTTTTGATCGATCTGGATCTTCACGAATCCATGGAAATTTACCCCCTCTCCATTCTACCCGGTACCCGGTTGAAAGACGAGGCTGAATCGCTGGGAGTCAAATATATGAATCGACCGCCCTATCAGGTAATCTCCACCCCGGCGATGCCTGAGGAGGAGATACTGTCGGCCATCGGCATCGCCGAAGACCGTCTCGGTATCGAATTCTTCCCTCCGGTGATCCCCCTCTTCCGCAATCAGTATCATCCGTTGCTTCACTTTTTGGATTTGCGCTTCGAACCAAACCAAACTCTCGACCGGATCTTCCAGAATCCCTGTTGCGTCGGCCACTCCATCACCGTCATGTGGAGCCGGGACTCGAACCATCCGGACCTTCGCCGCCTGGCCGCCTGGCTGGAAGAGTACAATCCATCGACACTGGTGCAACTGGTCATCGACCGGCGAGATATTCCAACGGAGAACGAGATCGAGCTCATCTCGTCGATATGGCATCGCGATGTTTCCTACTTTGACCGGATCCACCGCTTCAAAATCCACCGGCAGCCCCATCACGCGATTCGAGTCTTCCACCTCACAGATAACCTCGCCGTCGCGGAGTCATACCTCTGGCAGCCCCAGTTCTGCGATTTGCTCCTACGCTATTCCCCCAAACTGCTCACCCGCGGGATGGACATTCTCGAAGAGAAGCCACTCCTCCTCATCGACACCCCAATCCCCGATGAGCAGATGCGCATCCTCAGCGAGCTCTATCTCGGCTTCGAATCTTTTCTCGTTACAATTCCTTAATCCCAACCATCCACCTCCAATTTCAGAAACAACCGCCTCTGAAAGAGGCAACTCTAGAATCTGAGTTAAAGAATCAAAATATAAAGATGAGGGCTGTGATGGAGGAGATGAGGCTCTGCAGGAGGATGAGGGCGATAGAGATTCCGGCCACGATCATGAAGAGTGGATTTGACAGAAGGAGCGCGCTGCCCAGAACCTCAGTCATCCCAGCCGCTTCCCCCAGGATTCCTTTGATGCGTAGAAAAAGTCGGGCCATCTTGAAGATGTCCCGGAACCTGGGCCGACGTTGGTTGCCGTCTTTGGTGGCCGATAGCCGGTTCGATAATTCGCCTTGAACCTGAAGCGCGCTTTTTTTAAGGCTCTCCATAACTTTATCGATCCGTCGCGGTAGTCCGATGATCTCTTGCAACGCGCCGTAGAGTTTTGAAAGAAAAAGCGCCGGTACGACAAGCACAAAAAGCGACGTGATTGTCGATGTCAAGGATAAAGAAAAAGACTGGTAGAGGTAATAGGTGATCCAACATGTCGAGAGAACCCCCACTAAAGCGAACAACCGGACTTTGCCGACACTATTCTCCGCTACGTCGGCAAACTTTGTAAAAAAATCCAACACCTTCTGCCGCAGTTCTGCATCGATGTATTGTTGCCCGATCGTTTCATCTTTCACTCAAATATCACCAGAGCAAATCGTCATCGAGGGACTGGTCCTCCATCATGTCATCGTCCCGGATTATGCCCTTCAACTCTTCATAAACATTGAACACAATCGGACACAACGAACAATTGCGGACCACTTCGGTCAACCGGCTGCGAAAGTCCGGTTTATCAAGGTGCGGATACGAGCGGCAGGTTTCGGGACGAATATCATAAATCGAGCACTTGTTTTGATCTAAAAATGGGCAAGGAAGAACGTTGATGATATTCTCGCCTTCTTCACTCCGCTTGAGGTACGTCTCGGAGAAGACAGCCTCGCTGACTTTGAGATGTTTAGAGATCCTGCGGATATCATCCTTCCTAAGATCAGGTGGGATTTTTTTACAGCAATTGGCGCATTTGGTGCAGTCTATCGCCTCTTCCACCGATTCATTCAACTGCGAGACAAGCTCATCCAGTTCATCGTCCGGCATGTCGTGAAATTTCAGGTAAGAGCGGAAATCCCAGTTTTCCTCCTCATCCGATTCCGCAATAGCTTTGATTTTTTTTAGATCAATTTCATAATCCATTTGATAGGCGTCCTCGTTTTAAAAAGTTTCACTTCTATTTTTTTGTATCACAAACGAAGTAAAAATACAAGAACCTCGGCTCAAAGGAAAAAAAATGAAAAATCCGGTTCACTTCCGATGGGTTTATCGCCAGCTTCGAAAAGAGGTCGCTTCGGGAGGACAGAGGAGGATTGGTGGAGGGCGAACATTCACTTCCGATTTGCTATCGAGTCTTCATCGAGGGTTTCTCGATGTCGAATTGCGCTTCGATAATCAAAAAAATGGGTGAATTTTTTATCTGGCCTTCTATATTCAGTGGACGATCCGGAAAAATGTAAAGCATTGCCTGCAAAATGTAAAGCAGAAACTGCCTATATTGAGTTATTTCTCCAGAACGCGTCACTTTTTGTATCGTGACGTCAAG
>JAHELQ010000490.1 GCA_024644125.1 Candidatus Aminicenantota bacterium
AGCCTACAACACCATAAACCTGTACGACACCCAATTCAAAAAAATCAAAGAGATCGCCAAATATGTAAAAAACGAACAACGAGGCAGAAAAATCGATCCCATGAACCCCGGCTTTCCCAAATACCAGGTCTACGACAATAAAATCTTCAGCGAGGACTCAGACCGGGTGATCAACGTCTTCGCCTCAGGCGGCGAAAAAATTAACACCATCACCCCGGAAGACGAAGAAATGCCCATCACCCAAGCCTATAAGGATCGATTTTTCGCGTTTCTCTGTAAACGGGACCCGCAAGAATTCGACCGCCTGAAAGGACGCTTTGAATTCCCCGCCCACTTCCCGGTGATGCATGATTTTTATGTGGCGGACAGCCGTGTGTATGTCGTCACCTGGAAACAAAAAAAAGGCGCCCAGGAGATCAAAATTCTCTCCTTCGACGGCAAGCTCATCAACACCGCGTATTGCCCCAGCTTGAAAGCCAACCCCATGTACCTCGCCCCCTTCACTATCGCCGGAGGCAAAATCTACCATCTCTACGACAATCCCGAAACCGAAACCTGGGAATTGATTATCACCGATACCGAGTGATTGCATCTATTTTTTATATCTTTTAAAAGGCGGGAGCACCCCAACGATAAAAAAGATTCCGGCGAGACAGGGGAACCGGGGACAGGCAAACATCCATCGCTCGAACGAAACCAATACAAACCTGTCCCCATCTTCTCCCCATCTTCTCTTCTTCTGCAAGAAGTGTCGATCGAAGGCTTCGATGGCGGGTTCGAACCGCGAAGCTAGAGATAAATCTTCAAATTTCAGAATAATCCGCCGAGATATGTATTTGAACGAAGCCCAATTCGGCCGGCGCACCATCCGCCTGTCCCCATGTGTTTCCCTTCTACTAGAAGCGTAAAATATTGCGCCGATATTGGAGGAACAGGAAAATTTGCCTGTCCCCGTCGATGTTCTAAATTTGGCTAGTTGTTGTCTATTATTTCAAGCGATATTTTACAATGGACGCCTCTCCGTCGTCATTGGTTTTGCTGCTCCAGAAGTAATCGCCGTTGCCGCGGGACAAAGCGTAGAGATTCATCTTGCCGACGAGTGTTATGGTGCGGATAAACGTGCCGTCGGCGCGGAATACATCGACCTGGCGGCGGTCCTTTTTATCGTTTGCCTTCTGGAAAGGGAAGACCAGGATATAGCCGCCCGAGTCGGCGAAAATGGCCTCAAAAGCCGGTTTGAATCGAGGAAAATCGGTGTTTTCCCGGACATGTTGGGGAACATTGTTGGTCATTTTTCCGTCTTCAAAAAAACGAAGCTTCCCGAAAAACTCTTTTTTATCGGCATCTTCAACTTTTATCGGTTCATACTTACGGGACAGCGTGGCGATTTTGCCTTTCACGGGATCGTAGACTCCGATATCGTATGTTTCGGAATAGCCGATCGCCAGCTTCCCGCCGGGCAATGTGTCCCAACAAACAGTAGCGGGAAACGGAACTACAATGTTCATTGGCATTGACGTCGATATTAACTTTCTCAATTGAACATTCTGTTGGAAAATAACGTTGAAGGTTTCGAACAGTTTCGGCCCGAGGGTTGTATGTATGGAAATCCGTTGAGGCTCATTCGGTTTGCTCTCAAATTTTTCAAATTCAACCGCCAACAAGCCATTGGCTCCCGTCTTTAATTTTTTGCACAATTCATTCGTGGACTCTACTTTAACCGAACGGAAAAAATTCCCGTCCGGCTCAAACAGAGAAAAACGGCGATTCATCATATCGTTTATCACTAGTTTCCCACCTGCGAATACAATGGATGCCGGACCGTTCAAATCACCGGGGCCGGTCCCTTGCTTTCCGAAGGCAGAGATAAATGTCCCGTTGGGTTTGAATTTTTTGATATTGTGAACGGCGACATCGGCGATATATATATTTCCGTCGGCATCTTCGGTCACTGAAAAGGGATTTACCAGCAAATGGGGCTCAGGGACATTGGTCTCGTCGATCACCATCTCCTCCACCCAGTTCAGGGTATCCCTGGTGTACTTCGACGACGACTCCCCTTCGACCGCCCACTGAATCCCAAACCCAACGACCACTCCTATAATGCATCCCCAAACTAAAATTCGCTTCACTTTTGACTCCTTATATACTCGAACGCTTCATTTATAATATCAGTTTTTTCAGTTAAAAAACTATTTAAAAATACGTCAGGCTTCCGTGAGCTGACCTCTATATACATTTTCATCCTATCCAGAGTACTTTTTTTCCGCAGCTTGCAATTGATTTTCTTCTTGGATCTGGAAAATTGTTCGTTTCTTATGGCGGTCAAATAGCAATCTTTGCAAAACCGAATCGCCCAACAATTCTCACAGCTATCTGTGGTTTTTATATATTCATCAATGTATAGAAAGATTTTATCGACATCAAAGCCCGTCTTTATATTCCCAATAGGAAAATGATGATTTCCCTTTTCGCAAATATGAAGGTTGCCGTCCGCATCGACAAACACTCTCTGCAAACCCGGTGGGCAAATACCGTTCGGATAGGCTATGTCGGGCAATTGGAAAAGATATCGTTCATGAATGGAGGATAGATCGTCTTTGAAATAACAGGCAAGACAATGAGTGTTTGTCCCCTTTACTCTGTCCTCGATGAAGTCTGCTTTCAGTTGGGCTCTTTGGGTATTGAACGTTCTCTCTTGTTCATCCGCATCAAAATGATCGAAAAAAGTTGTGTCGAACGGATCCACCATAGAAAAATTAAACTTTCCCTGATGATAGGGGAATTCTTTTTTTAAGTAATCGATGGTTTCAACAAATTTGAATTCTGGAGCCATTGTCACAGAAAAATTTATATTTTCCTTGAAAAATGCAGGACTAATGGATTCAAGTAATTTAAGGTTTTTCCTGATTGTATCGTGAGTATCGTTTCCACTTTCAAAGACTCGATAACGATTATGGATATCAGGTGGACCATCCAGGCTGACTGTGATAAAAAAATTATATTTTATCAGCTCCTTGATAGTATTCTCATCAAGTAAAGAGCCGTTGGTGGTCATTAAAAACTTGAATTTTGAAAATTTTTCCGGATATGAAGACTCTAGATAATCCAAAGACTTTAAAATCAATTCTTTTCTTAAAAGCGGCTCCCCTCCATAAAATCCCATGGAAAGACCACGATCCGTACTTCCTAAAATCGCGTGATTGCGGGCCATAAAAAAATCAATGGCCTCTCTCGCCGTCTCCCAGGTCATAAACTTTCTGTTATGATTCCTGGAGAACGCATACGATCCGGAAAATGAACAATATTTACATCTAAAATTACAATCCTCAGTTACATCCAGAATTAAATAACTTAGAAAAGAATCCAATAGTTTTTGATATTCCAGCTTATCAAAGGGGAATCTAAGTTTCACTTTTTTTTGCAATATAAAGCCACCGTGCTCCCGGTTGAAATCATGTATCGTATCAATGGCGCGGATGACCTCTTCTCTCGAATACCTGGATTCAAGTGTCTCGACTACCTCTTCTTTGTTGTCATAATTATAATACTTAAGAACATCAGCCAAAACCTCTTCAATGTGAATGATCTGATTTGAACCGACATCATAGCAATACATATTTCCCTGGACATCGAATAACTTAGCGTATATTTTTTTTGGCATTCATTTGACCATTTGTATTTCAATACCTGGCGATGAACTATAGAAACTCGATAATCTCAGGTATAGATCATTAATTGATCGGAGGAAGTATAATAAGTAAGAACTCTCCGCTTCTGTAATAATCACTGGTACTATAACCCGCGGCTTGACTAATATTATCGGAGGGGCAATAGCATGTGCAACCACAACCTAAGGAATACCTCGCCTTGTCTTTGGCCGAAGCTTTTTTCCCACCATAAAAACCTTTAATCAAGCTGTCGGAATTGTGGATTGCATTCCCTCTTTCTTCTGTAACCTGGTTCTGTATCATTCGATCTTCGAGCCTCCTTTTTATATACCCATATAATATCAGTTGCGAAAAGAAATATCAATTATTCTCGATCACTAGATTTGACTTCGGATATAGAAAAAATTAATATACACAATAGACTTGACACTACCCTCTGAAGTCCCGTGGAGGATTGGGGAGGGAAATGCGAAGCAGCATTCGTCGTCGAGAAGCACTCGATGAAGGCTTCGATGATTATCTGCGGCATCGCGGCATCGCATCATCGGCATCTTTGATTCTACCAGGACTTCCGAACCGGGCTTCTCCGAACCGGGCTTCGAAATAAAATCGAAAAAATCTCGAAAAACGGTTCAACCGGTTG
>JAHELQ010000491.1 GCA_024644125.1 Candidatus Aminicenantota bacterium
ACCGAAAAATGAAAGAAGTCCAGAAAAATTTTTCGCCTTCGACGCTGTGAACAACGGCGCCTGGAGCTGCATCGCCGGCTCGATCTCAAATCGCGATCTACAAAAACTCTCGAAGGAAAAGAACGGGGACCTTCGTAGCTACACATTCGAACCCGCCATACCCGGGACCTTATCGATAAAAAAACCGACTTTTCTTCATCCAATACGATCCCAAAAACCACAAGGTCCAGATGAAGCTCAAAAGCCAAAAAATCAATCACCAACTCCAAACCTCCATCACCTGCCAAAAAGGCGAAAAACTCAATGCGGTAGGATGAAAGGCAAAACGGAAAAAATATTTTTTTTCTTGACAATGATTTTCATTTGTACTAATATTTTTTTCAAAAGGAGATTGAAGCTTTTATGAAAAAATTGAATTTATCATGTATATTGGCCATTTAGGGAATTTTCGCAATCTTTGGATTTGTTCTTTTCAAATACAATCAACGTCTTCAACAGATCACCGAATCAATCCCCTATATAGTTCCCGGAGATTCAATTAAAGATATAGGACTGACCGGGATGGATACCTCAAAGATCACAGCGTCCGATCTTTCGAAGGATCAACCGGCATTGATTTTCATATTCTCGCGGCCATGCTCGCCATGCAATAAAAACATTCCATATTGGAATAAAATAGGCAAGATAATAGAGGGCAGAGCAACCATTTACGGCATTGTCCTGTCGGACCTCACCGAGGCCTACAATTTCTCTGAAAGGACACAACTGGCATTTCCAATATACATTCCGAACGATCTCAACCAATTTATCAAAGAAATGAAAATAAAATTCAATCTGCCGCAAACCATTTTATATCATAGAAACAAAGTCTACTTCACACAACTTGGGCTGCTCAATGGAGACGACACCACTGATATCATCAACACAGTAAAAAAATTATTAGGAGCAAGCCAGTGAAGCATATCAAGATATTTCTCCTTTTATTTTGTTTTCTTTCCATAAGCATTCCAGCCAAAGTAGGCGTCATAAAAAATGTTTCGCCAAACGCCATGAATCCTCCGACCGGAGTATTGATCACATGCATGCGGATCGCGGATGATTTGGGGAACAACCAATACCTGTTCAAACCGTTTTCATTGGCGGTGGACCAGGACTCGAACTTATATGTTTACGACTCCCTCCAGGCCAAGATATTGAAATTCAATCACGAATTGCAATTCGATCGAGCGATTGGCCGCGAAGGACATGGCCCGGGCGAATTTGGCGGAACAGGAAAATTTTTCCCGGTCTATATATCAATCGGCATGGACGGAGCCTTATACGCAAATGATGTCCACGCGAAAAAAATTTTGAAATTCAAAACCGACGGAACATTCGTGGAACAAATCCGGTATAAAAAAATGTGCTTCTGGAAACCGACCGTCGATGAAGAAGGAAACGTCCAATTCATCTCCTCGAAAAAAAAAAACCTAAACATATCCAATCAACATAACCATCCGCTATTCTCCATTCAAATGCCGGAAAACTACTTCGATTATCTATACTCCTTGCCGGGCGAAGAATATCTAAAAGACGAAATGAGAATGCGTCCATTTGAAATCTCAAGTTTCATGGAATCCCAAGGCGGGGGAGTACTCTTCAACCACCGTTCGTCTAAGCTCTCAATCATAAAAAATGGAAAGGTAAAATCAGTTAAACCGCTATGGCCTGATCGAGCGGTCACTAATTACAAATCACTGTTGGAGAAAATGCGCAAAAAAGAGAAAAACAGCTTCCGGGCGATGTTTTTTAAATTTGTCCCAGACCAGGATGACAATAGGTATTTCTATCTGCAATACGGAAACAATGAAACCAATGACAAAAACCTTATTTATAAATATAATCGAGATGGGACTCTTATCAAACATCTCAACATCAACCTGGAAACCAATGACCCATTTTACAGATTCGAAGCCAAAAAAAACAATCTATATTATGGGATTGACGAAGAGGAAATCACTATATTCAAGGAGGAATGATGAAAAAATCATCTCAGGTTTTAATTTGCGTGATTGCCATTATTATTTGCATCGGTGCCATTAACAATCTACTATTCTCATTGGAGTGGAAGTGTCGCTGCGCGGACGAATATTGGGCTGAAACTCAATGCGAACAACTATGTAATGATCACAATGGATGCGCCGGTTTCTTATTAGACGAAGAGAGTTGCTATTATTGGTTGTATTGTGTTGACAACACACATATGAAAGTCGCTCATACAACTCCGGGAGGATGTCCCGACTGCTAAATCAATACGTCCTACGAGATCTTAATTTGTAGAATGAAATCATCTTGTTCCCGGAGCAAATTTTGTACTCTGGAAACAAGTAGCATCTTAAATTTTAGGAGGCTCTCTTGAGAAAAGGATCGATAGTATTTTTTTTACAAATAATTATTTTTTGTGCATTTATCATCAATGGCGAGTTACTATGCCAGGCAACAGAGCAAGATCCGCTTCACTACGAAGTTTCCGTAGATGTCAAAATCTTACCGGTTTTTGCCCAGGATTCCAATGGAATTCCTGTCTATGATTTAAAGCGGGATGAAGTGGAATTGCTGGTCAATGGGAAGAAACATCCCATTTCTCAATTCACAAGATTTGCAATCAATTATGACGAAACAGTATCAAGGAAGCTATCCATAGATATTCCAGCCGTGCAACTGCAAGAGGTCAATCAGCCGGAGCGTCTCATATTCATTATCATTGATAGGGTATTCAACAGCCTGGATGGATTAAAGCGTTCGAAAACAATCGCCTCCAGACTCATACAGGACAGCGGCCCCAATGAACGCTTCGTTCTATTGGACAATCATCCGGGAGCCGGGTTGCGATTCCTTGCGGGACCTGAAAAAAATAAGGAATTATTACTAAGAAGCATTAAAAAAATGAGCAATATCACCCAGAAATGGGATAAAAAACTGTTCGAGACAAATAAGGGATTACCCGGCGTATCGAGGGGATATAACACCACCTATGAATATGGAAACAAAAATCTCCAAAAACTGAAAAAAACAGTTGAAACCCAACGGTATCAACTCAACCTCAGGCTTTTTTCCCAGGTTTTGACCAGATTTAAATATGCTCTGCAGACAGTTACATGCCCAAAAATCACATATCTAATATCCGAAGGCCCCTCGCGGGCAGCCCTGGAAGATTCCTCTATGGCTAGATATGAAGACACCAGAGAGGTATTTATCACGTTTGGAGACCAAAAAGAAAGCACCGCCTTTATGAGAGTCTATTTGTTCAGATACTTCAAGGATATCGCCAAAGCGGTGAACGAGGGTGGTAGTGTGTTGCACACTATCAATCCGCAAAAATTGACCGAATCCATCGACGAGAACCTGTCCGGGGAGGTGGGGCTGAGTTATATGGCGAAGGAGGGGGGCGGCCAGTATTTTGCCGGTTCCAAGTTGGAACAGGTGATTACCAACATCAAGCGGGCCACCGCCGCCTATTATGAATTGGCCATCGCCATCAACGGGGATACGGCGGAGCACATGAAGCTCGACCTTCGCTGCATGAGACCGGGCGTCAAGGTCTACAGCCCCGGATACGCGGAAAAGGATGTCCCTTACCGAAAAATGAAAGAGGTCCAGAAAAAATTGTTCGCCTTCGACGCCATGAACAACGGCGACTGGAGCCGCATCGCCGGTTCGATCTCGAATCTCGATCTACAAAAACTCTCGAATGAAAAGAACGGCGACCGTCATCGCTACAAATTCGAAGCCGCCATACCCCGGGACCTTATCGATAAAAAAGTCGACCTTTTCTTCATCCAATACGATCCCAAAAACCACAAGGTCCAGATGAAACTAAAACGCCAAAAACTCAAAGGGCGTATCGAAGCTTCCATCGACGGCCTGAAAGGCGAGCAACTCAATCTGGTGATCGTCGAACCGGAAACTACCACCTGTTTGGTAGGGCAAATTAAATAGGGGGGTGATGGGGACAGGCTTGTATCGGCAACGATTCATCGCTGATGAGATGCTGCCCTCGATGCGGCTCGTCGAAGGATCGAGGGGACAGGTAGATTATGTGACGGCTTATAGATTTTTGCATAATTGTAAACAACGGCAGTCGAACCGGGCTTCGTTCAACTACATATTCCGGCAGATTATCATCAAATTTGAAGATTTATCTCTAGCATCACTACCCGAAGTCCCCATCGAAGCCTCGATCGACACTTCTTTCCGAAGATGAGGTAGATCGATCCCTTCCATCTACGCTTCCTTCAACCCGACAACGCATACTGCCATCGATGCGTCG
>JAHELQ010000492.1 GCA_024644125.1 Candidatus Aminicenantota bacterium
TGACCGGACTACTGGCTCAATTTCCCTACTCGTTCAAATCGTCGCCGGAAAATCTCGATTACGTCCAACAATTGAGGGACACGTTCGCAGACTACTCGCTAGCGATCGAATTTCGTCACCGTAGTTGGAACCGGGACCACACACTGCGATTTTTCCGGGAGCAAAAACTCATCTGGGTGAACATCGATCAACCGGTGATCTCGCAATCGCTTCCGTTGACGACCTATGTCACTCATCCGGAACTGGTCTACGTGAGACTCCACGGCAGAAATTACAAATCCTGGTTCTCCGGCGAAGGGCGGGACGCGCGATACGATTACGACTACAACGTATTGGAAATCGGCGCCATTGCCGAAAAATTGAAAAGGTTGAAAAAACTGGCGCAAAAGATATTCATATCAGGTAACAATCATTATAAAGGATCGGCGGTAAAGAATTTAAAGATGTTGAAAAAACTGATGGGAAAAGATTCCGAAACTGATTCTTCGGAATAATGATGAACGAAAAAACTTCGGGGCGAGAGGATTCGAACCTCCGACCTCACGGTCCCGAACCGTGCGCGCTACCAGACTGCGCTACGCCCCGCTGGAAAACCCTATTTTACCACAAAACCCTACCCTACTCAACTAAAAAACGTTATTCCATTATATTTTTTTGAGCGCTACCCATTCCCTTATTTTACCGTTAGATGGTCTTCTGATTTGGCTTTTCCCGCTTTAATCGAAACAAGGTATTTTCCGCTCTTCATCTTCATTCGAGAATCGTCACCATATTTAAGATTCCATGACACTCGATTCATCCCCCGCTTCCCGCACACGTTCATTCGGTGCACCAATTTTCCAGAGGCATCCAGGATTCGCATTTCGATATCGCCATCGTTTGCCAGATAAAACTCGAACACCGCGTCTTCCTGCTCGATCCAGCTATAGCGGGGCAACGAGACCGGATCGGGAGTGAATAGATGAAGGGCTCTTGACTGCAAATCGGCGGTCAATTGCTGGATGTTTTTCACCGGCAAAATGAATACTCCCCGGCCGTGGGTTCCGATGACCAACTCGCGGTCGCGGGAGTGGACCCTCATGTCGTATACCGCATTGGTGGGTAAATTTCCCCGCAACGAGTGCCAGCTCTTGCCGCGATCGAGGGAAACGTAGACAGTCAAATCGGTGCCGAGATAGAGGATATTCTCGTTTAACGGATCTTCCTCGATCACATTTACCGATTCCTCAGGGAGGTTGCCCTTCAGAGATTGCCAGGTCTCCCCATAATCACCGGAGACGAACACATAAGTGGCGAAATCATCTTCCCTATACCCGGTCATCGTCAGATAGACTCTTTCTTTTTGATGCAGGGATGCCGCAACGCGAGTCACCCATCTTTTGGGAAGTCCGTTCGTAATCTTATTCCATGCGCCTCCGGAGTTTTTTGTTACCCATACATTTCCGTCGTCGGTCCCTGCGTAAATAATTTCGGGCGTCAACGGCGATTCGTCCAACGCGGTAATGGTGGCGAAGGGCACATCGCCATCGATGTTTTTGTTGTCTGTCAGATCAGCGGATATCTCAAACCAACTATCGCCCCGGTTCACTGTTTTCAGGACTTTATTCCCCCCCAAAAAAAGAGTGTAAGGATTGTGGTGGGAAACAAAAAATGGGGCTAACCAATTAAAACGGTAAGGAGAGAGAGGATCCGGCGATTGAGGTTGTATATCGGTATCCGAATTTGTCTTCATATCCAACCGGTAAATGCTTCCGAATTGATATTCCGCGTACACAATATCGGGATTCCCGGGTTCAGGGCACACGAACGCCCCATCGCCGCCGAGAACCATCTTCCAGATATTGTCGCGGTCACCCAATGTAAACGTACTGGGGCCAACATTGACGCCGTTGTCCTGCAATCCTGTATAAACCCGGTAGGGGGTGTTCTGATCGATATTAACAGTATAACATTGGGCCAACGGCAGATTGTTGATTTTCTGCCATGAACCGCCGCCGTCGTATGAGATGTTCAGACCGCCGTCGTTGCCCAGCAGCAACCGTTGGGGCATGGCAGGATCGATCCACAATGCGTGCATATCCGCGTGCACACCGCTCACGCCGAACATCCCGGGGTTCTCGGAAATATCCTTGAAGGTTTTGCCTCCGTCAACGGATTTCATTAGCGGCACGCCAAGAACGTAGAGGGTGTTTTTATCATTGGGGGCGATGCGAATTTGCCCGAAATAGTAACCATACGAATAATAAATAAAAGAGTCGAGGAAGCCTTCATGGGTTTTACTCCAGGTTTCACCGCCATCCTCGCTCATGTACACTTCGGCTCCTTTGACATTGGTGTCGAACAAACGGTTATTGGCGTCGGTTAAAAGCTTGCAGATATCTTTGGGCGTCAATTTCCCGGCTTTCACATTCTCCAGCAAAAACGAGGCGCTAAATTCCCGGGGCGCATCAGTCTCTTTTAAAAACTCAGCCAGCCGCTTCTCAGTGATAGAGATAAATTCGGCGGAGCTCATGACGGAGATGCCATCGATGGAGAGGCCGCTCTTCAGCTCTTTCTTTTCCACAGGTTTCGGTTCCTGGTTGTCCAGAAGCGCCACCACCACATCGGGATTGGAGCGGCAAATATCAAGGCCGATCCGGCCGATATACCCATTTTGAGGAAATCCTCCGTTTAACCGTTTCCAATTTTTCCCGCCATCGACTGATTTGAAAATGCCGCTTTCCTCTCCGCTTTCAATAAAATTCCAGGCTTTCCGTTCCCGATGCCAGGCTGAGGCCAGAAGGATATCCGGATTTTTGGGATGCATCACCAGATCGATCACTCCGGTTTTAGAATTGATGTACAATACTTTTTCCCAGGTTTTGCCGCCGTCAGTCGTCTTGAAAACGCCCCGTTCCTCGTTGTCGGTGTAGAGATGGCCGATGGCAGCGACATACACTACATTACCATTCGTGGGATCCACAAGCACCCGGCTGATATGATGGGTATCCCGGAGCCCCATATTCTCCCAGGTCTTACCGGAGTCCATACTCTTGAACACACCGGTTCCGGCATAGGAACTGCGCGACGAATTCTGCTCGCCGGTTCCCACCCAGATCACATTCTCGTCGGTCTGCGAGATGGCGATATCGCCAATCGTAATGGACGACTGGTGGTCGAACAGCGGTTGCCAGGTGGTACCGTTGTTTTCAGTTAGCCACAAACCACCTGACGCGGCGGCAATATAAAATTTATACGGCTTATTCTCATAAGCCTCGATGTCGTCGATTCGCCCGCTCATAAAATAGGGGCCGATCTCCCGCCATTGTATCGCGCCGAACATGGATTCCGCCTGCAACGCCTGATGAACCCGATACGACTCCAGCCGTTCATCCGGTTTTGTCACAGAGGAAAAAAGGGTTCCACTTATAATAATTGCCAGACATATAGTTATAGTTTTTCTCATTGTATCTCCCTGGATGCATTGTATAATATATACTTGGAAATCAAGCAGAGGGTTTCCTCCACAAAAACCTCACCCACTTACAACTTTCAAATACACCTTACGGTTTCTTGGGCCATCGAATTCACAAAAATAGATCCCCTGCCAACGTCCCAGCAACAGCCGTCCGTTCTGGATGATGAGGGTTTCGGAAGCTGAGAACAGACTGGACATAATATGGGATGGTGTATTGCCTTCCATATGTGTAAAGTAACTTTCATGCGGATATTTCTTTTTTAGAAAAGCGGACATATCCGCAGTCACTGCAGGGTCCGCGTTTTCGTTTATAGTGATCCCCGCGGTGGTGTGCGGAGTGTAAACCAGACAGATGCCATCATTCACGCCGCTGCAACCGACAAAATCCTTTACCGCCCCCGTGATATCGACAAATTCCAGATGTGTCCCGGTTTGCACATCGATGGATTCAAGTTTGCTCATGGTCGCTCACCTGTCTTTCTCGCCGAACACAATGGCCTGGAAGGTCTCGATTTTTACTCCTTTCTTCCATTCGTTCTGCGGTAATCCGGCTTTCATACAGCCGTACGAGATATATTCGGTCCGGTCCCAGCGTTGTTCCACCGGCACCTGAGGAAGTAGAAGCCCGCGATTGTGGCCTTTGGAGATGATGATACCATCGCGCCCGACTTCGACATCCTCAACTCCTCCCACCTCTACCGGAACAGTTAGAATCGAGATTTCGATGTCGATGAGAGCCATCTCTTCCAGGGTAACGGATGGGAAGCGGGGATCTTCGGTTGCGGCGGAAATGGCGTTGTCCATCACCGCCTGGATTAACGGCTTGATGGGTAAAGGATAACCGATGCA
>JAHELQ010000493.1 GCA_024644125.1 Candidatus Aminicenantota bacterium
GTCATAAAGTTCAAAATCCACATGACAGATCCCATAGTCCTCAGCAAGAAGATCCGGTAAAGTGAACTGAAGATCTACATTGGCGCTCCCCCCTGGAAGTATCGTAATCTCCTGGTTCAATTCCTGCAAGACTTTTCTCCGGTTAGGAGTCGTAGCGATTAGAACAACTCTCGAAGCGGGAAGTTCTGAGCGATTCTCGATTTGAACTTGTAGATCAATAGTCGGATTTGGCTCGGCAGCGAGATCATACGAAGAAATCGGCATTCGAGGCGCCCTGGCAAACGTCAGCAGATCTCTAAATACTTTTAATTCTGCTGTCGTTGCTTGAGAGTGAGAAAATCCCCAATCAGTGTATAAGGATGTCAGGATTACATTGCCTTTTCCATAGCCGTAATACAACATTGCCGGTTCCCGACTGACACGCCGAGTCAATAGAACGTTTGATTGAGAAGGATACGATGAAAAATATCCATCAACCGCCGCTGAAAGCCTGCAACTTGTAGAAGAGCTTAAGACTGGATGCATTTCCTCGAATTGTACGGAGCTGTGGAAACAACTTTGATCTTGCCGCCATCCCAATGTACGCAATACTTCGCCCTCGGGAACAGGAATTAACCGATCAATATGATCTCCAAACTGCTGGGCCAATACCAATAATGTCCCTCCCTCTTCAACATATCGACGCAATGCCGCGCGAATGATTTCGCTTCCTTCGTCCCCCATCAATTCCCCAGAGGGGACGACCAAGATCCGGTGCTCAGGTTGAAAATAGCTATGATCGAAATCATCGAAATAGTCCCGATCCAAGACTTGCATCAAATTTGGCATGCCTATATATTGAAACTTATTGTAAACAGCTATATCAGGATAGAAACTATAAACGGAAAAATTTGACGAAATATCGTCCAAATTGCTACTTGAAGAAGATATATTATCATGATCAATTTGATCCAGCGAGGCATAGGAAACATTATCATCAGGATGGTCTGAGAGTCTTTTACCACTGGCTGAATTTTTAGAAGATGGGTCATTGAGATCTGGTTTCTGAGGATCACATGGCGAATATCCATCTTTACAATAGTTATCTTCACACCTACGATTGCAGTATTCAGGAATTTCTGTATTTGGATCCAGACATGTTTTTTGAATGCAATGAACTTCACATTCTATCTTCTGAGCACGCTCACGTTCCGCTGCTGAATTAATATTGGGATTGTATTTAAAAATATCAGTAAACGCATGCATCATCTCGTGTCCCAAATAGCTAGAAAAATCAGGCAATTTTTTTTTGTAATCACTGATGTCAATATCAGATGGATTGTTTTTCATCTTCCCCGCAATATAGTCTACGATCTCTTCTAATTGCTCCATAGGAAATTTGATAATTTGCATTTCTGAAGTAGATTCGTTTTGTGCATAGGAATCCGATTTATGGAATTGGTTTGTAAACACCAGCGGCCAATTCGAATTTTCAATATTTTCCTGGAATTCGGCATACGCCTTCCCATCATTAGACTGTTTCAATGCGTCACAATTATTTAAAAGATCCTGGCCATTATCTCTCCACGCCTTCGTGGCAATTTTTAGCAAATTGCTTGTCAACAATTCTAGATTATTTACATTTCCACTGATGCCATATTTATTGAAAATATCGTCGATAAATGGCAATATATCTTTATTCTTGAGAATATTTATTAAACTAACATTAAATACACGTCCTCCTAAGCCAGGATAATTTGGATTACTTACGTAAATAATTGCGATCTGGCTGAGACCAGGAGGTAAATTTTTGTCAGAATCCATTTTTATTGTTGTGGGGAGCAATGTTGGATGAATTGCCGTAAAATTCCCCCCAAAAAATAGGAATAAAAAAATGAGTGAGATTGTTTTTTTTGCATTCATAGAAAGAATCTCCGTCAGATAGTAGTAACTCAGTAATCAATTACTACATTTCTCGTAACTATCTTGCCTTTTACAATTAGGATATTGGATATAAATTTTGATATCATTCTGGTTTCTGTAACATCATACAATACTGCCAGTCTGTATTTCCCACCTTTTATTCCTACAATTCTGAAATAACCCTTACTATCGGTTCGAGCACTTGCCGAATAATCCTCATTGAAATTCTCACTTCTTAGTCTTATGTAAACATTTGATATAGGCTGCCCGCTCAAGCCGGTAATATACCCCTGAATTCCTGTTTGATCTGTGAAATTGATTATCACCGATGTTGTTGTAACTTTTCCACGCTCAACAACTATATCATTAATAATTATTGGGCCATATCCCATGAATCTCGGTATAAATTCCATTTCATATATACCTGGAAAGAGCCCATAAAGAATCACTTCACCATCATCAATACTGTCTCCCTGACGATTATTGATTTGGACCTGGTGATCCGGAACATTAATATTTTTTAAATTTACAGGAATACATCTCATGTCTTCTGGGTTAAACATATTTTTAGGGATCAATTTTTCCCCATGAGAGCCCACTAAAATTATCTTCAATTTCCCACCAAGCAAGGCTTTATAAACTATCTTCACTTTTTTTCCTGCTTCAACCTTTACCATTTTCATTGAATCAACAACCAATTCTGGAGCAATATAATCAGTGTACGTTGAATCACTCTTATAGGGGAAAAAAACGATGCCATAGTATCCCGGTTCAATTTTAGTCGTAGCAAATCCAGTGGCATTACTTTTTACTTTTAAATAAAAAACGGGCTTGCCAGGGAGTTCACCACGTAAGATGGACATATAAAAAATCTCTTGTACTGGCTCGCCTGTCTGAGCATCCACAACCTGGGCTTCAATTATTCCATAATTGTCATCCTGCTGAGAAGCAAGAATAAGAGAATTGACTAAAATAAATCCGATAAAAATTATAATTCCAATGGTGGGCATTTTTTTTAAAATTGGATTCAAACAATGAGATAAATCCCTTGAATTCTGGCACATAATAAGCCTCCTTTTTCAATAGATCTTTTATAGAAAAAATTAATTATAGTTTATTTACGAGATTTAACAAATGCCTTAAAGCGAAGTATAGTAAACAGAGAAAAAAAATTCAATATCCTTCATCTAATCATTTTATTTTTGTTTTGCTTGACCTATTGATCAATGACAATGATTGCCGACTTAATAAAAAGCAAAGGGAGCAGACATCAGGGCTTGATTCATGGGCAGGCTGACTATCCTTCGTTATCAAGAGTAATGTTTGCATGGGTTATATGATTCTTTTTTATGATTAGGCCTTTTTGTTCACCGGAAATCTCTTTCCCATCAATCACAGTCAAATAATCTAATTTATATACGCCTTCTTCGAGGTTAAAGAACCGAAAACTCCCATCCTTCTTACTAAGTACATCAACACTATCATTACTCGCCTGGAGTCGAGCATGGATCCAAACTCTTGTTGGTGGAGTGCTATTATTGTATATTACATTTCCACTAATTCCTGTCGTCAAATCAAATTCTATGGGGACAATCGTAGTCTTGCCTGCTGCCACTTCAATGCCGGAGACAGTCTCAGATCCAATACCACCAGCGCGTGTGCTAAAAGGAGCCAAGTATTTCCCCGGCAGCAGGCATCCATAGAAAGTCTCTGCATCAAACAACTTGTCTCCAGGTATATTTATTCCCGGACACTGAAACTCCCCTTCCGATTTGACTTCCAAGAACAAGTTTTTTGATGAAAAAACATCCGGGACATTAATTAGCTGCCCATCTTGATCAACCAATTTAAAGTGAAGCCTCCCCCCATACCTTGGCTTCAAAAATACCCGAGTAACCTTACATTTTTGGACAGAGATTACCTTTGCAATTATACGTTTTTTATAGTCAACGTAAGGCTCACAGGCATATTTTGATTCATATTCGGTAGGAGAAAACCGTATATAATAATCCCGGGCAACTGCTTCCACTGAAAATCGCCCGTTCTCATCTGTTTCAATTTTATACATAAGAGGGTAGACAATGTTTTCTGGATTAGTTTCAGATATTACTACATGAAAAACCTCATTAATAGGTTTTCCCGTAGCAGGATCAATAAATTGCCCGATGATCTTCCCATAATCATCTGGACCGAACTGATCTAATTGGGCAAATGCAAAATTGCAAACAAAAAAAATACAAATAAAGCCAACTAAATATTTTTTCGCATTCATTTAAAGCCTCCTTTTTCAGGGTGGGCACCCCTGTGAGTTATGTTTCAAAACAATAGTAGGATAAACCAGAGATAGTATGGGAAATTATAGTGATTGCGTAATGTTTTTTCAATCCCCAAAAAAGTGA
>JAHELQ010000494.1 GCA_024644125.1 Candidatus Aminicenantota bacterium
GGGACAACGTGCGGCAATTTGACGCCATGGATAATTTCACCCGGCGACAACTAGTACGGGTGGCGCAACGCCACATCAACGGGATTCGCCGCTTCAGCTTTCTGGGCCCCGGCTGCTTTTTCCGCTATCCCGGCCTCGAAGCGTTAGATATACCATGGGGGTGGAAGGACCCCCGCAACACAATAACGATCGACATATGGAAGCAAATTTTCCCCAAAGCCCGGATTATCCATGTCTTCCGTCACCCGGTGGATGTAGCCCAGAGCCTGCGCAAGCGAGAAGAACGCGCCCACCGGCTCCTGTTTGGCCCTCAAACAAAACTGCGCAACACCCACATTTTCAAAGCCCGCTTGAAGTGGAAGGAGTTTTTCCTTTCTCCCGGCGGTTGGTACCCATACATGCCCGCCACACCTTCGCTGTACAGCCGGAGCGTAAGCACTATCGACAACGGATTCCGGGTCTGGAAAGATTATATGGAGCGGGGCCTCGATCTGGACCGCCGTTTCTCCGGCGACGTTCTGCATATCCGCTATGAATCTTTTTTAGAACAACCGCGGGAAGGACTCGAGCAATTGTTCGAATTTACCGGCCTGTCCGCGACTCCCGCCACTATCGGGCGTATACTTCAAGATCTTGACGCCGGAAGAAAATTCGCATTTTTAACCGACCCGGAACTGGTGGGATTCTTTCAAACCATTCAGGATGAGCCACTGCTCCAAAAACTCCATTATCACACGGTAAGCTCATGACGATACAAACCGGCGCATCGCCTCAGAGTGGCGGTTTTTTTCGCGAGTTGGGATTAAATTTTTTCTCATATGGAATGGTCAGCGCGTTCAGTAATTTTATTTCGTTTTTGATGGTGCCGTTTTTCACCAGAGTGTTTAGCACCGTGGAATACGGGGTGCTTGAAACCATTCAGATGGTTGTGATGGTTATCGCGTTGTTCGGAACGCTGATGCTGGAAAACAGCTTTTTGCGATTCTACTTCGACAACGACGACCTTTCGTACCAACACCGGGCCTTCTCCTCGGGCTTTTATGCATTGATTCCCGCCTCCCTCTTTATCACTGCTCTGCTGGTGATATTTCCCGCTACGTCGTCCCAGGTGTTATTTCGCACGCCTGAATATTCTATGGTTGTTTTGCTGGCTGTCCTACGCATCCCATTCAAGAATGTGATGGCTTATTGCTCCACTATTTTTCTTGTGGAATTCAACCGCAAGAGGTACGCCCAATTCCACATATCCTTCATAATAGTGAATGTTACAGCAAGCATACTTGCCGCCGTGGTGTTCCGCCTGGGACTCACCGGACTTCTAGCCGCCCAATCCGGCGTGGCGATTTTATTCGCGATCATCGCCGTCATCTTTTCCCGCAATTACCTGGCAGGCGGACCATCATGGCATTTAATGAAACACATGTTGAGCTATAGTTTGCCGATGATCCCGGCGAGTCTCAGCTCCTATGGCCAGCGTTATGTAAACCGTGTATTTGTGTTGGTCCTTTATTCACTCTACAGTATGGGGATTTTTTCCGTGGCGTCAAAAATCGCTCTGCCATTGATGTTGATGGCCGCCGCCTTGCGAATGGCCTGGGTTCCCTATGCGTTCAAGACCTGGCAATCACCTGGAAGCCGTAAAAACTTCAGGCTATTTCTCGATCTATACATCGGAGTTTCAGGATTGATGATCGTAGGCTTCGCGTTTTTTGGGCCGGAATTGGTAGCGATCATCAGTACCAGGGAATACAGCGATGCCAGCGTGCTTATCGGATTTATCGCCATGTCGTTCGCCATTCAGAGCGCCAGCCGCTTGATCGGCGTCGGCCTCAACATCAGAAAAAAAACCGGACTGTTGAGCATGGCAACTATGTTCGGCATCCTGATTGCTTCCTTAGCGATGTATTTTTTGTCCGGCCCGCTAAAACTATTGGGGATCGCCATTGGAACGTTGGCTGGTGAAATCGTTGGCTTCATAGTGCTGGCGATCCTGGTTCGCCGGTTTTTGCCGGGCTATTTTTCCTTCAAGATCACCGTCATCGTTTTGGGGATCACCGCCCTATTTCTTACCGCCAACCTATTTTTGATCGAAAGCCATTTTCTACTGCGCCTGGCAATCACCGGAACCTACGCCGCCCTATTGTACCTGGTGTATATCACGCTGGTGTCCCGGAATATATTCAAACAAGCGTGGCACTTTGCATCGAGTCTTTTGCCGAGGAAAGGGAGAGCGTGACATGTGCGGCATCATCGGATTGATCTCGGACTCTCCCATCGACCGGCAAAATTTCATCCAATGCCGCGACCGCCTCACTCACCGGGGACCGGACGACGCCGGCTTCTGGTCGGATGCATCCGGCTTCGTAGCCCTCGGTCATCGGCGTCTCTCCATCATCGACCTCTCGCAGGCCGGGCGCCAGCCCATGACTAACGAAGATGGGACTCTGCAATTGGTGTTCAACGGCGAGATTTACAACTTCAAGGAGCTGCGCGAGATCTTGCTACACGAAGGACACATCTTCCGCTCCAACACCGATTCAGAGGTCATCGTTCACGCCTACGAGCAATGGGGCGCGGATTGTCTCCTTCGCTTCGACGGAATGTTCGCCTTCGCATTGTGGGACAACCGCCGGCGACAATTATTCGCGGCCCGCGACCGGTTGGGCATCAAGCCCTTCCATTACTATTCCCTGAACCGGATCTTCGCCTTCGCCTCCGAACTGAAGGGACTCACCAACCTCCACGATCTGGATTTGGAGCTCGACCCCACCGCGCTGTACGACTATTTCACACACCTATATGTTCCCACCCCCAAATCCCCATACCGTTATATCCGCAAACTACCACCCGGCCACCGGCTTATGTGGCAGGAGGGATCGCTTCACATCGAAAAATACTGGGAATTGGATCCCTCCCGGCAATTGGACATCGATGAAACCGAGGCGTGTTCGCGCATCCTTGAATTACTGGCTCAAAGCACGAAAGCTCGTCTCTACAGCGATGTTCCCGTCGGAGTGTTTTTGAGTGGCGGTATCGATTCATCAGCGGTTACCGCGGCCGCGGCACCGCTGGTAGAAGAACCGCTGCGGACCTTTTCCATCGGCTTCGATATCGAAATCCACAGCGAAACAGAATACGCCGCGCTAGTGGCCAGGGCCTTCCACACCAGGCACATAGAACGGATCCTGGACATCGAGGAGGCGCAGCGACTATTCTTCCAGGTGATGGAGCAATACGACGAACCATTCGCCGACACGTCCGCCCTGCCCACCCACCTGATTTCCAGAGTCGCCCGCCAACAGGCCACAGTCGTTCTTTCGGGCGATGGCGGCGATGAACTCTTCGGCGGCTACAATTGGTACGCCAAATTCCGCACGCTGGATCGCCTCAGTCATTTATCCGGCCCATTTCATCCGGTTCCCTGGAATTGGTTGAACGCCCTCTATCCAGACCATCTCGCCGGAAAAGCGACTGTTCATCAACTGGTCCATATGCCGCTGGAGCGCTACGCCCTCTTGCTCGGCGGCGCATCCCGGAAAGAAAAACTGTCGATAGTCCCTCCGGCCATCCTTGAAAAAATCCCCCGGGATTATGACGATTTCTGGTATTTCCGCCAATACTGGCGGGACGACCTCGACCTCATGACCCGCCTTCAATATCTGGATGTGAAGACCTATCTCCCGGACGACATCCTCACCAAAGTTGACCGCGCCTCCATGATGGTCGGCCAGGAAGTTCGCGTCCCCCTTTTAGACCACCACATGGTGGAACTGGCATTCGCCATCCCGCCCAATATCCGCACCAAACACTTCCAAAAAAAATACATTTTCAAAAAAGCCCTGAAGTCGATTCTCCCTCCAGAAATTCTCCATCGCCCCAAAAAAGGCTTCAGCATCCCCTTCCGCCAATGGTTTGCGTCCCAAATCAACGCATCCCCCCATCCCTCCCCTCGACTCTTCCGCCTCCACCTCCTCTTCGCCCACTGGCAAAACCTTCAAAACACGTGAGGAAGGAGCGGGGGACAGGTAGATTATGTGATGTGACGGCTTATAAATTTTTGCATAATTGTTTGCAACAGCGGTCGAACCGGGCTTCGTTCAAATACATATTTCAGCAGATAATTCTCAAATTTGAAGAGTTGCCTCTATAGTCGCTACCCGAAGCCGTCATCGAAGCCTTCGATCGACGAGAGCATCTTCTCCGGGCATCTTTCATCGATCGAACAACCCATCGAATTCGAACGGGGCATCGCGAATGGGCATGCACAGTGACCTGTCCCCCTACATAAACATTCCGCC
>JAHELQ010000059.1:0-12601 GCA_024644125.1 Candidatus Aminicenantota bacterium
TGTCGATGGACCGGTATGTGGAGCTTTTGACGTGCTTGCTTGGTATATTGAAGGCAGGCGGGGCGTATCTACCCATCATGCCGAATCTTCCTTCGGGCCGTGTCCGGTTGATATTGGACGATAGCGATGCCCCGTTGCTGGTGACCGACTCCCCCCAGCCAAACACCGTGGCTTGCGCAGCAGACGTTGTAGATATTCGCGACGCGCTGGCAGCGGCTCATCACGCGGAAGCGGCGGTCGAGGCGGGCCTCGCCTATTGCATCTACACATCCGGCTCCACCGGAAGCCCCAAAGGAGTTTTGATCGACCACCGTCCGGTGGCCAATCTGCTACTGGCACTTCAGCGTTTGTACCCGTTAGGGGAGAACGATACCTGGCTGTTCAAGACAGCGTTTTCATTCGACGTGTCTGTGGTAGAATTGTTCGGCTGGTTTATGGGGGGCGGACGGGTGGCTGTGCTGGAACACGGGGGAGAACTGAATCCCCGGACGATTCTCCGTTGGGTGGAGAGATTCGCTGTCTCACGCCTCAATTTTGTCCCGGCGGCGTTCGGCGCGTTTGCGGCCGCGCTCGCGGAAGACGTGATCGGAAAATTATCATCGTTGAACTATATTTTTCTCGCCGGCGAGTTACTGGAGGTATCCCTCGTGGCGGCGTTCAGGGCCATCGCGCCGGATATCCAGTTAGAAAACCTGTACGGTCCAACAGAGGCGACCGTCTATGCATCCTTCTACTCAATATACGAGCGGGAATTCGAGAAGAAGATTCCTATCGGCAAACCGTTGCCCAATGTATCGCTCCACATTCTGGATCGCGCCGGCCGCTTGCAACCGCCGGGGATCGCGGGAGAATTGTGCATCGGGGGAGCCGGCCTTTTCAGAGGATATCTCAATAGACCTGATAGTACGGCCGATTGCCTGATGCCGCATCCATTCATCGCAGGCGACATTCTATACAAAACCGGCGACCTGGCCAGATGGCGGATGGATGGCGACATCGAATTCCTGGGGCGAACGGACCATCAGGTGAAGTTGCGGGGATTCAGGATCGAATTGGGCGAGATCGAGTTCCGGCTGCTGGCGTATCCCGGTATCCGGGAAGCGGTGGTAGTGGCGCGGAAGGCCGCACTCCCGGAATTGTACTTGTGCGCCTACGTCGTTTCGAAGACGGATTCGAAGCCTGCTTCCGCTGAGTTGAGAGGCTTTCTGTCTGAAGTTTTGCCGGAGTATATGATTCCCTCTTTTTTTACGGTGTTGGATCGGATGCCGTTAACTTCCAGCGGTAAGGTGGATCGACAGGGGCTGCCGTTGCCGGATATGACGGGCGTTGGGCCGGTCGTGACGCCGCGCGACTCAATGGAACGGCGGCTGGCGGCTATTTGGGCCGACGTGTTGTCGCTTGATGAAGAGATCGTAGGCATCGATCATAACTTCTTCGAATTGGGGGGCCATTCGCTCAACGCGTTGCAGGCAGCCAACCGGATTCAGACGGAGTTGGGGCTCGATGCGCGCATGCTGGATTTATTTCAGGCCAACACCATTCGCGCGCTGTCGGAACGGCTGCGACAGAGGACGCCGCGTCTCGGCGGGGCTTTGGCGGTGGCGGAAAAAAGGGATTTTTACCCGGTGGCCTCGGCGCAGAAACGGTTCTATCTGTTGCAACGGATGGACAAATCGGGGATTTCGTACAACATGCCCTCTTTCTGGACCGTCGAAGGGGTGTTCGAACCACAGAAACTGGAACGCGCCTTAAAGCGGATGATCGAACGGCACGAGAATCTGCGGACCGCGTTTGTGATGAAGGACGATGAGCCGGTGCAGCGTGTATATCCCCCGAATGCAGTCAGGATGAAGATCGAGAAATATGACGACCCCGACGGCTTCATCCGGCCCTTCGACCTGGCGGTTCCGCCACTCCTGCGGGCAGGGTTGATCGCTCAGTCCCAAAATCGACATATTCTACTGCTGGACATGCATCATATCATCGCCGACGGTCCCTCGCTCGAACTATTCTTCGACGACCTGTCGGTTTTGTACAATGGGGAAGAGCCTCCTCTTCCGCCATTCACCTATACGGACTACTGCCGCTGGTTCGCCGCCATCGCAGGCGAAGAAATGAACCGACAGGAGGCGTACTGGCTGGAACAGTTTTTCGGCGATTTGCCGGTGTTGATGCTTCCCACCGATTTTCCACGGCCGCCGGCCCAAACCTTCGCCGGAACCAACCATCATTTCCAACTGGATCGGGACATGGCTGCTGGATTGAGGGAATTGGCGGTTTTTGAAAATACCACCTTGCATATGGTGTTGTTGGCCCTGTTTTTCGTGTTTCTGAATAAAATGTCGGGAGCCGAAGATATTGTCGTGGGGATCACCGCCACTGGACGGCGGCGGGAGGAGTTGAGCCGGATCATCGGCTTGTTCGTCAATACGCTGCCGATTCGCGCTGCCTGCCGGCGTTCATCCAGTTTCCGCTCGGTTTTGCGGTCGGTGGATGATCTGGTGCTCCGGGGCTTTGAAAACCAGGATTATCCGTTGGAGCGGTTGGTCTCGCAATTGTCCGCCAACCGTGACGCCAGTCGCAACCCGTTGTTCGACGTGATGTTCACGATGCAGGACGCGTTGATTTTCACCAATGAAGCGGCGGGCTTGACATTCTCTCCGTTTGTGCGCGGCAGCGCCAGCTCCAAGTTCGACATGACCCTCGACGTATTGCGGGCGGGCGATGATCTGCATTTTTCCATCGGGTACAACACCGATCTGTTCAAGGAAGAGACCATCGTCCGCTTCGGCGGGTATTTGCGAAACCTGATCGAGGCTGCGCTCCGGGATTCCGGGATTCTTCTGGAAGCCATCGATGTGACGCCGGCTCATGAAAAAGAAATGATTTTATACCAATTTAATGCGAAGCACCCGTCGGCGCTCGATGCCGGATTCGCTTACGCAGGGTCGTTAGCGGAGGCCGAAGGCTCCATCCCCGAGGCGGTCCGGGCCCATCTAGCGGTCTACCGGCTGACGAAGGGAACGTGCTGGCTATCGCTTCTGCAGCCGTTGTCGCCTGAATTCCAGGTATGGAGCCAGGCCGCGCTGGCGGCGGGGGTGACATTATGTCTGCCCGAAGCTGGGCGTCGATTGGAAATGCCTTTGATCGAACGCTTCATCGCCAGCCATGGGGTGATTGCTCTGGTGGCTGATTGGGAGGCGATGGGCGCGATCCTGGATACGGACGGCATGAGATTCCCCTCTTCGTTGGAAAGGGTAGTTGTCGTAGGTTGCGTGCCTGAGGATGACCTCCTGCTTCGGGCAGTACGGGCCTGCCCGCCGGAGAAGCTGTCGATGCAGTATTCCATCGCCGGGGTACAGTCGCTGTTGGCCACATTGGAATACCGGGAAGACGAGGCGGGATTTGGGACACTGGCTGCCCGGCCGGCGGGATTCAAGGCGCTGGCGGTACTTAACGATGCGGGATTGCTGCAACCGATCGGGGTTGCCGGCCGGGTGGCGGTCGCAGAGGAGCATCAAAACTGGCTTCCCACCGGGGATAACGGCCGTTTTTTGTCCGACGGTACCATCGAGTTGAAACGGACTGAAAAACGATCTCAGTTGATTCAAGCGGAAACTTCATGTGTTGGCGGGGGCAGGGAGGTAAAAACTATGAATAATATCGAGAAAGTATTGTTGGAAGTATGGAGAGACGTTTTAGGTGTCGAAGATATAGGGCTGAACGATGATTTTTTCGCGCTCGGGGGCGATTCGCTCAAAGCGCTGTCAATTATTGTCAAGCTGGAAGCGTTAAATTTCCAACTGGATATTACAGATCTTTTTTTTAATCCGAATATCGCTTCGTTACATCCCTTTGTCAACGAGGTTAAATGTATAAAGATTGAGCCGCAGGAGAAACGGGAATATTACGATGTTTCGTCATCTCAGAAACGTTTTTTCATTTTACAGAATCGCGATGTTCATAGTACCGTCTACAACATGCCGGGTTCGGTTGTATTGAAAAAAAACATCGACAAAGATAGATTGGAAAAGGCTTTTTTACGGCTTATCTTGAGACACGAGAGTCTACGAACCTCTTTTTCCATTGTGAATGGCGAACTGGTTCAGTGGGTGCGGCAGGATGTCGAATTTTCTCTCGATAGAATCTCGACAGATGAGACCGGTATACATGAATTTCTTGGGGAATTTGTCAGAGCATTCAACCTGGAAATAGCGCCATTGTTCAGGGTCACGCTACTGGAGATTTCCGGTGACGCACCTTCCCAGGAATTATTTTTCGATATCCATCACATCATTGCGGACGGTATTTCTTGCAATATATTAATGCGCGAGGCATTGGCATTTTATGAAGGGATTCCGCTCCCGGAGTTGGAATTGCAGTACAGGGATTTCGCAGGCTGGCAAAACGGGGAATTCGGAGGAGAGTTGTTTCAAAGTCAAGAAGAATACTGGTTGAATGAATTTGCCGGTGGAGCGCCGCGCCTGGAATTGCCTACAGATTTCCCTGGATCGGGAGTTTCCCAATTTGCAGGGGATAGCATCGGCTTCGCTATCGATAGCGATGACGCCGGGGCATTGCGGAAACTGGCGGAATTGACGGGTTGTACATTCTATATGGTGGTTTTGGCAATATTCGCAACTCTGTTATGGCGATTGAGCGGCCAGCAAAAGATCGTTGTCGGAACTCCGGTCTCCGGTCGAAGAAACGATGCATTGAACTCTTTGGTAGGTTTATTTATAAATACTGTCGTTTTCTGTTTTTCTCCCGATCCTTCGATACCCTTTGTAGATTTTTTGCATAGCGTCAGAGAGAAGGTTGCCGATGGATTGAAGAACCAGGATTACCCATTTGAGAATTTACTCGACAAACTGAATCTTAATTGGGAGTTTGGGCGAAATCCGCTGTTTGACGCGATGCTTAGCTATTTTGTGAAGGAGAAAAATCCGGCGGAAGAGTATCGGGGAGAACAATTAAGTGTGTCTGCTTACAACCTAAAAAACCATACGGCGAAATTCGATTTAGTGCTGCATGTTCTGGACGATGGAAGCAGCGTCTCGTTTTCGTTTGAATACAGCACAGTCCTATTCAAGGAAGAAACCATCGAGCGTTTTGCCGGTGAATTCAAGGAAATTGTAGGATTGGTCGCACGTAATAGTCAACAAAAAATGGAAAAATTTGTTCAGTCGAAAAAATTTGTAAATATTGAGTCGGGATTGTCTGGCCAGTTGGATCAGGATTTTGATTTTTGACGAGGATGCACTTCTATGACAAATTCTAAAAAACTCTTAACAATGAAACACGAAGCAGGCATGCGGCCCAACGAGGAGAAATACTGGACCCATTGGCTGGAGGAATTCGCCGGCGGCGCGTCGTTTCCGTATGACCGGATCGCAGGCGGGGACGATTCCCGCGCCGATGAGACGATGCGTTTTCGTCTGCCCGACCATGTGACTGCCCGTCTGGCTGACATGAGCCGGAAATCGCAGGTGATGTTGTTTGTCATTCTCGCCTCCGCCGTCGCCTCGCTCTTGCGGAAATATACAACGCGCAGCGATGTCGTCGTGGGGGCGCCGATCTTCAAACCGGAGGCGACTGGTGTGTTTTTAAACACGATCCTGCCCATCCGTTGCGGTTTCGAGAGGGAATCGACGTTCAAAGACGTATTGATGCGGATGAAGAGGGAAATCGCCGAAGCCGACGCTCACAAAGATTATCCGGTGGAGCTGTTGTGCGAGCGGATCGGGTCCGCGTGGCCGTCTGCGGGGGAAGTATTCCCCCTGTTCGACGTGACTGTGACGGTTGACACCATTCACGACCTGGAACATATCCGGCACATACCCGCGAGCATGAGCTTCGTCTTCTCTCCTGGAGCGGATATCGCAAGCATCGCGAGCGTTATCTCTTATAATCCGGCGAAATATGAAGCGGAAACCGTCTCCCGCATAGCTGAGCACCTGATGGGGTTTCTCGATAAAGCCTGCTTCGAACCGGATGCGCCCATCGATGCCATCGATATAGTGGGAGATGAGGAAAAATCCCGGTTGCTGGTGGAATTCAACCGCACCGACGCCGGTTACCCAGATAGTAAGACCGTTCACCGGTTGTTCGAAGACATTGCGCAGTCATACCCCGACCGGATCGCCGTCATCGCTTGTCCCGCCGGCGAAGAGCGGTTCGTCGCGGTGAGTTACGAAGAATTGGATGGAAAAGCCGTTAGCGTGGCGGCGTCGCTGCGAAAAAAGGGCGCGGGGCCCGGCGTGATTGTCGCCGTGGTGATGGACCGGTCGTTGGAATTGTTAGTCGGTATTCTTTCTGTACTGAAGGCCGGGGCCGCCTATCTTCCCATTGAAAAAAACATTCCGGCTCAGAGACTACGCTTTCTTCTGGCTGACAGCGCGGCTACGCTATTGGTGAGCGGCGACCCCGCGGTCGATGCTATCGATCCTGCCATCGAAGTTGTTAATCTACAAGAATCCTCCGCTTCGTATCGGGGGGAAGAAAAAAAAAACTCCAGCGTCGCGACGCCTTCCGATCCCGCCTATATTATCTACACTTCCGGCTCCACCGGACGACCGAAGGGAGTGATGATCGAGCATCGCAATGTAACGCGACTGTTCATCAACGACAAATTCCCGTTCCTGTTCGGTCCCGCGGATGTCTGGACGATGTTTCATTCCCATGGATTCGATTTTTCTGTTTGGGAGATTTACGGCGCATTGTTATTCGGCGGCCGGGTGGTTATCGTCCCCCGTTGGACGGCGCGGGACGCCCGTTCCTATTGGACGTTATTAGCGCGGGAACAGGTCACGGTAGTGAATCAAACTCCAGCGTCCTTTTTTGTGTTGATGGATATCGACCGGCAGGGCGGACAATTCTTGCGGGCGCTCAGATATGTGATTTTCGGAGGCGAAGCTCTGCTGCCGGCAAAGGTGAAGCCCTGGCTCGACAAATATCCCGGCGCGCGTTTGGTCAATATGTACGGCATCACCGAAACCACCGTTCATGTCACCTACAAGGAGATCGGCCCCGATGAAATTGCGTTGGGCGGCAGTCCCATCGGCGGTCCGCTGCCCACTCTTTCGGTGTATTTATTGGATGAGGAATGTGCGTTGCTTCCCCAGGGCGCGGTCGGTGAAATCTGCGTGGGGGGAGCCGGGACCGCCAGAGGGTATCTGAACCGGCCGGAATTGACCGCGGCGGCGTTCGTGGAGAATCCTCTCAAACGAGGCGACAGGCTCTACCGCAGCGGAGATCTGGGCAAATGGTCATCCAATGGAGAGTTGTATTATCTGGGCCGCGCCGACAGTCAGGTAAAAATCAGAGGCTTCCGCGTCGAGACAGGGGAAATAGAGGGCCAACTCATCGCGATGGCGGGGATTCAAGCAGCGGTTGTAACGCCGATCGAGAATCGGGAGACGGATGTGAGTCTGTGCGCGTATATCGTGGCGGAGGCTCCGTTACCGGAGCAGGATATTCGCAACCACTTGCGACAGCATATACCGGAGTATATGATTCCCGCCTATTTCCAGTTTATCGATAAAATCCCTCTGACAGCCAACGGCAAAATCAATCGCAATGCATTGCCGCAACCGTCCCTGGACGCCTCGGCTTACGCCCCTCCGCGAAATTCGATCGAAGCGGGATTGGTGGAGATTTGGGAGAGTATCCTTGGTAGTAAAGGCCGGGGCAAGAGAACGGTCGGTATCGACGATAACTTCTTCGCCCTCGGCGGCCACTCGCTGAACGCTGTGGCTTTGGTAAGTGGGATTCATAAAAAATTTCATGTCGATATCCCATTGGTGGAAATATTCAACCGCCCGGTCATTCGAGAATTGGGCGAGGTGATCGCCGGAGCCGGTAGGTCACATTCTATCAATATTGAGTTTGAAGAAGATATGGATTACTATCCCATATCTCCTTCGCAAAAACGTTTGTATACTTTGCAAAAAGTAGAACCCCAAAGCGCCGCATACAATATTTCCATGGGGGTGGCGATCGAAGGCTGCTTCGATTGTGAGCAAATGCGGCATGGAGTGCAATCAATTGTCGATCGGCATGAAAGCCTCAGAACCTCTTTTTTGGTTGTTGGGGAAGAGCCGGTCCAAAAGATTCACAGGCGGATCGAATTTCACATAGAAGACCTGGCATTGGAAATAAACAGGGAATATTCTTTTGATTCTCCCGAAGTTGAATTAGTTGTGCGTGATTTTGTTCGCCCTTTTGATTTATCCGATGCCCCTTTGCTGCGAGTTGGATTGGTCGCGCTTGGGCAGGACAGGTATATCCTGTGCTTCGATGTGCACCACATTGTTTTCGACGGCACTTCGCTCGAAATCTTTCGCAGCGAGTTGAGCCGCATCTATTGCGGCAACGGGTTATCTCCGGTTGTGTATCAATATAAAGATTATGTCAGATGGTTGAATCGTGAGCACACCCGGGACATTATATTGAAACAAAAGCAGTATTGGCTCGGGGAATTCACCGGGAATGTGTCTGCGCTTGAACTGTTTACCGAT
Organism: Candidatus Aminicenantota bacterium; assembly: GCA_024644125.1. Classification (GTDB taxonomy): domain Bacteria; phylum Acidobacteriota; class Aminicenantia; order UBA2199; family UBA2199; genus JAHELQ01. The sequence continues at coordinate 8,520 of JAHELQ010000059.1, forward strand.
TTTCCCCGGCCCGCGATACAGAGCTTCGAAGGCAAAACTCTGCAATTTGAATCCGACCGGGGAATGTTCGCTTCACTCAAAGCCCTATCTGTCCGCGCCGGAGTTTCCCTTCATATGCTCTTGTTTGCTGTATTCACCGTGTTTTTAAACAAGATTAGCGGGCAAAACGACATCGTGGTCGGCATTCCGGTGAAGGGGCGCACTCGAGGAGAACTGGATTCGGTGATCGGATTGTTTGTCAACACCGTCGCCATCCGCTGTTTGCAGCGAGCGGAAAATTCTTTCATCGAGTACCTGGGCCATGTGAAAGACAAAACGTTGTGGGCTTTTGAAAACCAGGATTTCCAGTTTGATTCGCTGGTGGAGTGTCTTGGTATTCGCAGGGAAATGAGTCGGAATCCAGTTTTTGACGTGATGTTTTCGATGCCCAATATTGATATTCGGGACGATTCCGATCTCTTCTCCCGGGCGACATTTGCACCTTACGGTATTTCCAGTATCACCGCGAAATTCGATCTGACTCTCAATGCCATGGAAGCGGGCGATACCATATTTTTTTCGTTTAATTATTGCACTAAACTATTCAAAGATAAAACCATCGCGCTCTTCAGAGACCTATTCAACGCCGTTTTAAGCCAGGCAGTCTCCAATCCTGCCGCGCCGCTCCGGGCGATCGACCTACATTCCGCCCCAACGGCCGGCGCAATTTTTTCGGATTGTAATCCCGCCGACTCCGGATACCGGGACAGAACATTGATCGACTTGCTGGAAGATCGCGTCGCCCGCATGAAAGACGCGACGGCGGTCGCCTGCGGCGCTACCAGGCAAACCTACGGGGGTCTACGGGAATCCGCGACGCGCATTGCCGCATCGTTGCTTAAGACAGGGACGACCGCCGGCGAAATGATCGCCGTCGTCGGACGCCCGATTCCCCGTACCATCGAGACCATCTTCGGAGTATTGTACGCCGGCTGTGGTTTTTTGGCGATCGATCCTTCGCATCATTCCAGCAGCGCTGAAGAGATTCTGCCCGAAGCAGTAATTGTTGTCGAACGGACCATCGATCCGGCCTCCGCGGTGGATATGGAAGGCGGCGATGAAAAGTTCGAGCTTCCGGGAATCAAAACGCGGCCGGACGATCTCGCGTACGGCGTTCGCTCATCCGGCGCATCACCGCATCTCGCGGCACATACCCATCGCCGGATGGTGGTGAGTTCCTTGTATGGAGGTAGATCTCTGGCTTCGATGCCGGGCGACGCGATGCTACTCTGGCTTCCCGCCGCCTCGTTCGCTTTTGTACCGGCACTGTTCGCCTGTCTGTTTTCGGGTACAGCGGTGGTGCTGGCGGGGGATGAACGCCTGCCGGGCGCGATCCCGCCTCGATCGAACGGGGAGATCCGCATCTCCCACGTGATGACAACGCCGCTAGTGTGCGCCGGTTTGTTGAAAAAATCCGATTTTTTCTCGGGCAACCCATTGCGACAACTGATACTGACAGGCGCAGTTGCGGTTCCGGGATTACTGCGGCGGATACGGGGGACATTTCCCAAAGGCGAGATCACCGGCCTCTATGGAGCGGTGGAAACCGCAGGTTTTGTCGCTGTCTGCCGGTATGAAAGCGAAGATGGGTTCGATCGATTTCCCGTATACACTCCCAACGGTTCCTGGAACATAGATATCGTGGACCCGCAGGGCCGGTCGTTGCCGGTTGGCATTCCCGGCGAGCTGGTTGTCGGCGAAGCGGGCGACAAGGCGGCGACGGTCCGTACCGGCGATTGGGCCCGTTGGACCGGAGATGGAACGTTCGAGTTTTTGGGCAAGATCGCATCGCGGGAATTGCGCAACGGCTTCTGGCAGGACGACACATTGGTGGAGAACACGTTGTTTGAATATGACGGCGTTGAATACGCCTCGATCCCCAGTACTTCCGAAGGAAAGGATGAGCGGCGCCTCTTTTTTACTGCGGCTGAAGCAATCGATCCACAATTGCTCAAAGAGTTTCTCTCGAAGCGGGTTCCCCAGTATATGAGACCGGACAAGCTCATTCAAGTGGACGAGATGCCGGCCAACGCCGCGGGATTGGTGGATGAAGCGGCTCTGTGGGCGCTCGCGCCCTCCGCTCCGATCGAAGCGCCGGTAGAAGCTCCGGTCGAGCGAAGTTCGGACGGCGACATTGTAACCGAGGCCCTTCTTCAAAGCTGGAAAGAGGTCCTGGGCGTGGAGCGGTTGACGATCTACGATGACTACTTCGATCTCGGCGGCGATTCCATGAAAGCCCTCAAAATTATCACAAAATTGGAGGCGCGGAACATGAACCTGGATATCACCGACTTGTTCTTCAACCCCACCATCAAACAATTGCAAGAATTCGTTAAGGTAGAATAGTCGCTGCCTTTCAAATAAAACTACAGGAGGAATTGGTATGGCTGGAATAATTTATTCGGATTATTATTTACCGGAAGACAAAGCTGCGGTTTCGGAATTTGTGGACAGTAGTATCTGTAGCGCGTTTACCAAACAGTATAAGCTTGAATTCGTGTATGTGGAAAAAAAGAAGAGCCCCGTTGAAATCTTCGATGGGTTGATCGAAGACTTTTTCGCCAAATCCGGTATCGCCCCCGGCGAGATCAGTCATGTGATCTACGCTGCGTCCACCAACCTGATGCAGGGGGATGTGTGTGTGCCGTTTTACCTGCAAAGCCGGCACCAGATGACCTCGGCTGCTGTCATGGTATTGAATCACGGCTGCAACAGCGCGATGCAAGGGATCCAGATCGCCGACGCGTTGGTGAACACCGGCAAGGCGAACAAAGTGATGATTCTCACCATCAGTTACGGAACCCTGACGCAAAACCGGTTCATCAGCACCTCGGTCATCGGCGATGGTGCCGGTATCGCGGTGGTTGGCAAAGAGGGAGTTCAAACCGCGATTCTCGACTTCATGTCGGTTTCCGACGGACGCTTCAGCGTGGATACATACGACAAAAAGCAGCACGAGCGGGATAGCCTGTCGGTTGTCCGGGACGGTTCTTCTCTGGTGCAGAACCTCTTGAAGAAGAACAATGTCGAAATGTCCGACATCAAAATGATCATCCCCCAGAATCTCAACTTCCTGGGTTTGTTCGCCCAGGCGCGGTTATTGGGAGTGGGTCTCGATAAAATCTACACCGGGAACATTTCCAGAGGCGGCCACCTCATCGACGTGGACACCATCCGCAATTACGCCGATTACAGGCGTTCCGTCGGCGCCAACCAGAGCGGAGAAAAATTCATATTGTACGCCACCAGCATGGTGAACGGCGTCAATATCACTTACGACGCGATGCTCATGTCGGAGTGATCCGCAAACCTACATCTCCCGAAAAACCAATAAACGCGGAGGCGAAATGGACGTACACGCCCGTATACAAAAAATCGGCGGCGAGAGAATCAAACATGCCCGGACGTTCTTCAAGACCCGCGAACTGTCCTTCGACTGCGTGTTGGAGGCGTTCAAGTATCAAATCAGCGACTACCGGCATTTGCTGCTGACAAGTTCCCCGGTTCACGGCATCGCCAACAAGGGCAGCGATATCGACATCATCTGCGTGACCGACCATGATGTGCCGCTGCCGCGGATGGCGAGCCAGAGCTTCAAGGGGACCGATCATTTCGAGATTATCGCCTTCTCCCTGCAAGAGGTGGAGGAGACATTGGATTTTCTGGCCCGGGTGGGTGAATTGCCGCCCCCTGACGGCGTGGAGTTGTTGGGGCAATGGAAGAGCCGGTGCCCGGTGTCCAAAAAGTACATCGAACGCATCGTCAATGGCGTCGATATCACGGAGACCGCACCTTATGTCGAGTTCCTGTTCACCCTCGGCCGCGTCTGGCAATTGCAATCGTTCGACAGCTTTCGCAGGTTCGTGATATTGGCGCTGTTGTCCGAACGGGCGGGGGAGACGCGAGGCCGCGTCGGTTACGCGTTGAACTGCCTGCAATATTTGATGGACTGCATCATGTCCTGCCACGGATATGTGTTTTGCAATAAAAAATGGTACCAGTTCCGTTTCAAACAGTTTATTGAACAACGGAACTATTCCGCG
>JAHELQ010000059.1:12611-16301 GCA_024644125.1 Candidatus Aminicenantota bacterium
ATCGGGTTGCACGGCATTTTGAAGCGGGAGATCAACGGCTTCCAGGAATCCCTGGCAAACCGTTTGTTGGATTTGTACGCCGCCGCGAAAAACGTTTTTGGCTACAGGTTTCAAGAGGAACCGGTTCTGCGCTCCGACGGCCGCTCGCAATGCATGCCCTTTCTGGACCATAGCTCACTCTATATCGACCGCTTCGGCGCCGCTCTATTACTGGGCGATAGCCGGGAAGAACAGCGATTGCCCTGGAGTATGCGGGACATTGTCTCGCTGAGCTCCAACGAGGCTATGATTTTGCTCAACAAGGTCCGGGCAGACATCGTCGAGATCAAAATCCCCACCAAAACGGACGAGACTGGAGGCGCGTGATGGAGGAGAAAAAAATGGAACACCGGCCGCTACTTTATCCCACCCGGAAGCGGGGCGCGAAATTTCCCGTCAAGCATGAGGTGTACGCCCTGTCGAAACTGGCCTTTCGATTGGCCATCGATGTCAGGGCCTTTTTGGAAGATATCGACGGCGGCAGGGATTTTCCCCATTATTTGAAAAACTTGAAGTTGAGGCTCCTGGAGCTGTTGGCAGAATTGAACCTGCTACTTTCTTATGACGATGGCATGGATGAGACGCATTTCGCGGCTTTGGCCCTGGAGTATGGCGTAGATCATATAGCCGCCATGTCCGGACCGGAATTGGTGGAAACATTTGGTTTGCTGGACAGTTTTTCCAGCGAAGCGGTGGATGTCGAAGGGGTAGTGTCGCTGTTTGAACGGTTAATCGCCGAATTCCCCGGGGACATTCCCGACCCCCTGGCGCCCAAAGGGCAACGGGAGCTGTTGAAAGCGTTGCGCAATTGGGACAAGATCTGCAGCGCCCAAGGTGTGGACGCAAAATTTCTGGAGGATCTCCTCAAGGAGGTCTGACTCCTGGTGCCGGAGGACGAAATGATGGAGGCGAGTTTTTTGACGAAATTCAGCCGCGCGTTCGGCAAAAAAGAGGCGCTGCTCTTGAGATTGACCGGGCTCACCGAGGCGGAGATTCGCGGTAAGGGGAGCTGGATCTACACCGCCGACGGCGGGAAATGGCTGGACTTCGGTTCCTTTGGAATTCATCTGTTGGGCCATTGCCACCCGGAGATCACCCGCGTCGCCAGGGAACAATTGCGCAATATGGGATTGTCAACCCGGATATTGGGCAATCACGCCGCCACCGAATGCGCCAAAGCCCTTCTGGCCACATTGCCGCCAGACATGGACCGTGTCGTTTTCGCCAATAGCGGAGCGGAGAGTGTGGAGATCGCCCTCAAAACCGCCATCCTTTTTACTGGCCGAACGGAATTCGTGGCGTTGAAATACGCGTTTCACGGCAAAACCACCGGCGCCAACAGCCTAACTTATTCGAAGCGGGATTCGGGCCTACCACATTTGCCGGGCTTGACGGTTCATTTTGTCGAAGCTGGAGATCTGGCTACCGCGGCAGGGATTTTAGCTTCCGCCGAAATCGCCGGCGTTTTTGTGGAACCGGTGCAAGGGGAGGGCGGTATCGCCGGAATCCCCGCTGATTTTATCAAAGGGCTGCGACAATTGTGCGACGAGCACGGTTCGCTGTTGATTATGGATGAGATCCAGACGGGATTGGGCCGTTGTGGAAAAGTCTGGTATGGGGTGACCGACGAGGTGCGTCCTGATATTCTCCTGGCGGGCAAGACGCTGGGAGGAGGGATCGTTCCCATCGCCGCCGCGATTTTTAACCGGAGCATCAACTCCGAACTTTGCACAGATCCGTTGTTGAACGCATCATCGTTCGCCGGCGGCGCGTTTGCCTGCCGCGTCGCGCAAAAGGTAGTCGAACTTGTCTCGCAGGATGAATTCTTGCGGGCTGTGAGGGAAAAGGGGCAGTATTGCAAATCGTATCTCGAATCCCGCCTCGCCGGGCATCCGGGAGTGGTGGCGGTGCGTGGCTACGGTTTGATGATGGGGATCGAATTCGACTCCGGTTCCATGACCTCCGAAGTGATTGTAGAAGCCATTAAAAAACGTCTATTGTTGACCTTCTGCCTGGTGCGGAAGAACGTGATGCGTTTTTATCCCCCGGCAGTCACATCGGAGCGGGATCTGGAACGGGGATTGCGGGAAATTGTGAACGCCGTTCTGAACGTGTCGGTTCAAGAACAAAAATGTGATTGAGGTGAATGAATGCCGATAGTGGAAACATCGTTAAAAATTGAGTCAGTGAGTGTCGAGCGGGTCTGGAACACTCTGTGCGATTTCGAGAGATATCCCGAGAATATGCCCGATGTGCTGGAAGTCAGGTGCTTCAAGGGCGAGAATCCCTTCCGCAGTTCATGGAAGGTGCTGCTCAACGGTAGCGAGTTGACCTGGGATGAGAAAGATGAGTTTTATCCCATGGAACGCATCGTGTTCGACCAGATCGAAGGGGATCTAGAGGTGTACAACGGCGAATGGCGATTGGTCGAGGAAGGCGGCGATGTGGTGGTGACGTTGAAAATCGAGTTCGATCTCGGAATTCCCTCGCTGGCGGACCTGTTGAATCCCATCGGGATCAAGGCCATCAAATCAAATAGCCTGCAAATGCTGGAGGCTATCAAGGACATCTCCGTATAACGTGAAGGACGGGCGCGTTCAAGATGGATAGAATACTCGTTTCCGGCGCCACTGGCGCCATTGGCAAACCGTTGCTCCACGCGCTGGCGCATACATTGTCGGATGTGGAAATCGTTTGCCTGTACAAACACAATCCCCCCACCCTCGAAGGCCTCGAAGCCGCCGTCGCGAAGGGCGTCTCGATCCGTTCCTGCCAATGCGATCTGGCATCCGAAGAGAGCGCTCGATTGTGCGGCGATAGTATTGGCAAGGTGGATTCCTGCCTGGCCATTCATTGCGCCGCCGACGTTTCCTGGAGCAAAACCCTGGAAGAGGTGACTCCGGCGAATGTGCACGGCAGCATCAATTTTTTCGAGATTCTGCGCCGCTCCGCGGGGAACGCCCGCGCAATCTATTTGTCTTCCGCCTATACATCGGTATCCGGCTGGAATTACCGGAACAGCTACGAAGAGTCCAAGGCGATGGCGGAGCGGGAGATCAAAAAACGGTTCCCGGAGATTCCAGTCTCTGTTTTTTCCAGCAGTCTGGTGATCGGCAAGACGACAACCGGCGAAATTTCCCGTTTTCATGGCATCTACCCCATCCTCAAGTTCGCCGCCCTATTTGACGTCCCCTTTTTTGTGGGTAAGAAAGACTGCCGTATCGACTTGATTCCTCTGGATTGGACAATCGAGCAATTGCTGGCGATGGCGCGGCGGATATTGGACGGCGGTTCTTGCGAAGATGTTGTGGCAGCCGGCTCCGGTTTCAGGCTCACCTTGACTGAATTGGGCCAATTGATATACCGGGATATCAACCGTTACCGCGCCGAAATGGGATTGGATCCGAAAGACATTCCGCCGATATTGTCCTACCGCCAATGGCAGTTTATCCGCCGCTCCGTTCAGAAATGGGACATAAAAAAACTGCCGCCCCGTAAATTCAAGTATTTCGAAGGCCTGATGGAGAGTTACAAACACTATATTTCAGACGATACAATGCTGCCCCCCAAAAACCTGACCAGCGACGCTCCCGATCCGCGGTCGTATTTTGGGAAGGTGACGGATTATTGGTTCCGTGAGAACGTGGATGT
>JAHELQ010000495.1 GCA_024644125.1 Candidatus Aminicenantota bacterium
GTCCCTGAACCGCGTGTTCCGGTTAGAGGAGGTTCTTCTCCGTAATGTAGATTGAACGAAGCTACACGTATTTTATCCCCGACTCCGCATACGCCGGTTTTCCCCTCAGCTCTCCGGGCGCCGCAATGACGGGGACACATCCGGCAAGGGCTGTACATAGTGCGGAAAAAATCGTTCTTTTCCCGCCATTGGTTATCTGTAAGTCGCTTGTAAAAAGGCATCGCAGTTACTCGAATTCTGAGAAGAGGAAACGGTTCTTCAATTCCACTGAGTGAGCTTTACAAAGGTTTTTAGCTTCAAGTCGGCCTCCCGCAGACGAGCGGATAGGATCCGGCCCAACTTCATCAAAATATGAACTCCCGATTCGGAATTAGCCAAAATAAAATGGATAAACTCTTCGCGGCGAATTTCCAACAATATCACGTTACTATGGGCGATTGCCGTCGCCGACCGGGGCAACCCCTCAAAGAGGCACATCTCACCGAAAACATCTCCATTTTTCAACATTATCAGAGCCTCTTCCGTTTGAGCGTCTTCCCTCTGGGAAATTCTCACTTTTCCAGACATCACAATCATCATGGATGTCCCGATGCTCTCCTCTTCAAAAATGACTTCCCCTTCGTTATAGACCCTCTCTACGAATAATTGGCTTAACTCGTGAAGCGAACGCTGATCGAGGTCCTCAAATATGGCAGCGTGCTTCAACATGTCTATAACAAAATCATCCTTCATGTCCATCTGGGTATTATAACAGATTCTGCCGGTGAATAAAATTGTATTAAATAAAATCAAAGCGTTGTTATTTTAATGTTTATATTATAAAATTACTTTCATGAGAGGATTTTTACTGGTTATCCTGATAGCTGCGGTGATTGTCATAATCATGAACACCGGCGTTTGCAACAAGGACGGGTCCACTCCGGCCGATCAAATGGAACATGCGATGATTCAAACCAATAGCGCCGATATCGAGGCATCGATCCGTACCATCGCAGGAGCCATAGACCTGTATTTTTCAGATTATGGCGAATATCCCGGAGTGCTGGATATCCTCATCCCTCAATATTTAAAATCGGAAGAAGATTTGCTAGATCCATGGCGTAATAAATTCAAAATTGAACGAGACGATGAAATGAATGTGTTTCTTACCTCTCCCGGTAGAGATTTGATTTGGGAAAGCGAAGACGACATAAAAAGGAGAATATAATGAATTTGCAAAATATTTTGAAAGAAGAAAATATTTTCATTGCCGATTCGTACAATGACACAGACACTTTTTACTCCGATTTTGCCGTATTTCTCAATGATAGAGGAATCATCAAAGATCACGAAAAAGTAAAAAGATTATTTATAAAACGTGAAAACGTCCAATCCACAGCCATCGGCAAAGGCGCCGCCGCTCCCCATATTTTTTCGGATGAGTTTGCATCCTTCACTTTTTGCCTGGCCTTGATTCGGGATGGAATGGATTTCAAATCGCCTGACGAAGGCGATGTTCACCTCGTTTTCCTCATCATGAGCGACGATAGGGACGTCGGACTGCATTTGAAAACCCTGGCGCATATCGCCAGGTTGGTGAGTTGCACCAATATCGTTGACGCTGTAAAAAAAGCTGAAGATGCCAGCGCGATAATCGGAATAGTCGGCGAAAGCGAAAAACTCATCTAAAACCATATGAAGTTAGCGGTACTGGTCCTGAACAAAGAAGAATTCCTGGAATCAGTGCTGGAAGGTTATATAGAAATCGGGATTACCGGCGCCACTATTATCGATTCCATCGGAATGGGGCATATCCTATCCGCCGAAGTCCCGATCTTCGCCGGCTTGCGGTTCATGTTCACCGGAAGCAGGCCTTACAATAAAACGATTTTATCGGTAATCAACGACGATAAATTGAACCCGCTGAAGGCGCTTGTGGAAAAAGTGTTGGGACCGCTAGCGGAAAGCGGAAACGGCATACTGTTTTTTATGGATATTTCCGAGGTTGTGGGTCTGAAACCGGAATTTGCCTAGTGAAGACACTGGCGGCCTTTGCACTCCTGTTGTTGGTGGGATTCCTGGGTTCCGTAAAATTGTTTCAACGGCTGAAACAATCATCACCATTTTCATACTTGCTCTATTCCGGAACCGCGTTTATCTTTTTTGGCTATCTCATCGGCCCCAACGGCCTCAATCTCATTTCCAGCGGGATTTACCATCACCTGGCTCCTCTGATAAACTTCTCCCTCGGTTGGGTGGGATTCATCTCCGGCTTCCAACTGGAATTGAAATTCTTGAAACGCATCTATTCCCATTGGTATGTCATCCTTTTGTTTTCATATTTTTTGCCGTTTATCTTCCTCTTCTATATTTCATTGTTTTTTATCCATTATATTTACGGGTATTTTTTTATGGACTTGCAAAACGCCATCGGCGCCTCGTTTGTAATAGCCGTATTAATGTCCGAGAGCTCGGTCTCATTCACTGCCTGGAGTTCCAAATTTTTTAAACGTTTGACCGGAGAAATCCGTCTCTCAGCCTTCCTCTCCTCCATCGACAATTTCTTCCCGATTCTATTCACCGGCCTCGTCCTATCCCTTTACCGGTTCATTCCCGAAACCGGCGTTATAACGCCCAATGTTCCGGGCCAGGCTCTACTCCACGCCGGCGCGCAAATGGCCACCGGCGTTTTTACCGGTTTGTTCACCCATTTTCTGGTCAAGCGGATACGGGACCGTCTCGAAACATCGACCGTTTTATTCGGCGTGGTATTTTTTCTTTCAGGAATTTCCCTCATGGCCCGGTTTTCGCCGTTGCTGGTGGGGATGATTTGCGGCGCCGTTTTTTCAAATCTCACCAGCAGCCATTCATCTTTCTTGAAGATTCTAATGCCCACGGAAAAGCCGATCTATATCATCTTCCTCATCTTCCTGGCGCTTCAAGATTTGGTTATTCACCCTCTACTCATTTTACTGGGCATCCTGTTATTGGCGGTCAAATTTTTCACCAAAAAAAGCACGTTTATACTATGGAACAAATTCAAGCCGGACAAACAGGGGTTACCCCCCTGTTTCGCCCATTTATTCACCCCCATCGGAAGTATCGCTCCGGCAATCATTTTGGATCTATTCTACACGTTTCCCAATAGGGACACATCTATCGTCGCCGGAACATTTGTGGTGATCCTGTTGATATCGGAAATCATCGCTCCAATGGGAATCGAAATCATCCAACGCCATACCATGGGGAGCGCCAGATGATCAATATCATCACCTTCGTGATCGTCATTATTGTGGGTTTGGCCATAAAAAACTACACCTCCATCGGCGTTTTCAACAATGCCGCTTACGCGCTTGGAATCTTAATGCTAGCAGGGTATATCGCCGGGAAATTGGTTAAAAAGCTGAGATTTCCCTCCATAACCGGAAGTATCCTTGCGGGAATTCTTGTAGGACCGTACGGCCTTGCCATCATATCGTTGAAAAACACCGAAGATCTTCAACTGCTGAACGGCCTCGCCCTTTCAATTATCGCCCTCACCGCCGGCGGGGAGATCAATTTCGTCCGGCTGAAAAAAAATTGGAAAACCATCAACTCCATCCTGTTCATCCAATCCTTTACCATGATCTCAGGCATCCTGCTTTTCACCGTGGCCATAAAAAACTGGATTCCATTCCTCGAGCCGTTGGATCTCAATACCGCCATCGCTTCCGGTCTCTTGCTGGGCATTATCGCCACCGCATCCTCCCCATCCACAACTCTGGCAGTCATCGTAGAGAGCGGGATACGCAACCGGTTGACCGAAATCACCCTGAGTATTGTCATGCTCAAGGACATTATCATTCTTTTTCTATTTTGCATCGGCTTGAACATCTCGATGGGGCTTTTAGGAGGGAGCGAACAAGGACAGGCAACCATCATGGCGACATTTGCCCAGCTCTCCGGCTCGATACTATCGGGAGTGATTATCGGATTCATCATTGTCCTTTATTTAAAGTTTGTCCGCAAAGACTGCATCATTTTTATATTGGCGTTGAGCTTTTTCGCTTACGAAATCCTGGAACCCCTCCACTTGCACCCCCTGTTGGTAATGATGGTGGCAGGATTTGTCGTGGAGAACTTTTCGAAAGAGGGGGACAACCTGATGAAACATCTCGAATCCCTATCTCCACCGGTGTATGTGCTTTTTTTTACTTTAACCGGAGCGGCGATCAATCTGAACTATTTAAAAGATTTGTGGCTGCTCGCCATTTTTATCGCCTTCGCCCGAGTCGTTTTCAAACATGCGGGCTCCTGGGCCG
>JAHELQ010000496.1 GCA_024644125.1 Candidatus Aminicenantota bacterium
CCACATTGACCAGGAATTCACCCTGTGAGATGACAGGGATGAGCTCTTTGCCCAAAAAGGTAGTCAGGGCCAATGCCACCAGAAAGGAGACCAGCACCACGGTTATGACGGATTTTTTTCTATCGTAGGTCCACTGTTGGAATTGCTGGTAATTGGTGAAGGTCCGGTCGTAAAGTTTATCGATAGGGGAAAAGATATTTTTCAAAAATTTATTCAACCGCTCTTTGGAGTTTTGCCTGCGCATGGACGCATACAGCATCGGTACCAATGTCAAAGACACTACCAATGATGCCAGGAGCGAAAAGGTGACGGTGAGGGCCATGTCCCGGAACAATTGGCCGGCGATCCCTTCCACGAAGACAATGGGGAAAAAAACGGCGACTGTCGTAAATGTCGAGGCTGTGACAGCTCCAGCCACTTCGCTGGTACCTTTGAGCGCGGAATTGTACAGGTCCACTCCGGTGTCCCTGAAGCGTTGGACCGCCTCTAATACGACGATGGAGCTGTCCACCAGCATTCCTATGCCCAGCGCCAGACCTCCCAATGAGATGATGTTTAACGAAATATCAAAAGAAAACATCAAGAAGAAGGTGATGATGACCGAGATGGGAATGGCGATGCCGATGATAAAGGTACTCCTGATATTTTTCAAGAAGTACAGAAGTATCAGGATGGCCAGGATACCGCCCAACACAGCGGTATTGATGACCTCGTCGATGGTGTTCTTGATGAATTTCGCCTGGTTGGTGATAACCATGAATTTCATCCCGCGGGGCCTGAGAAGATCCTCCTCGATTTTATTCAACCGTCCGCTCACCGCGTTGGACACAGTCACAGTATTGGCGTCGGCGGCCCTGTATATAGCGGCTTCGATGCATTCTTCGCCGTTGATGCGAGAGATGACTTTCCGCTCTTTAAAGCCCCGGAACACATCGGCCACGCTCCCAAGTTTGATCGGTGCGTCCTCCCGTTTGAGAAGGATAATCTCCTTGATCTCTTCGACGGTTTTGAACTCATTGACCGTGCGCACCAAATATTGGCTGTCTTTCTGCTTCAAGATCCCGGCCGAAAGATTGACGTTCTCCTGCGCCAGGCGGCTGACTACTGTCGCTACCGGAATATTCAGAAGGCTGAGTTTTCGCTCGTCGATATCGATATGAATCTCATCTTCGAGGCCTCCGGAAACGGAGCAAGCGGCGACGCCTTCAACGCTTTCCAACGCCTGCTTGATGTCGGTTTCGCTAGTGTAGCGGACGCGGGAGAGGGGGCCCTCGCCGGTAATACCCAATTTCATGATGGGTTCGGTGTTAGGGTCGTATCTGAGAATGATCGGTTTCAAGGAATCCACCGGAAGGTTAAGTAGATCGAGCTTTTCCCTTACTTTTAGAGTGGCGAAGTCCATATTGGTTTTCCAGCCGAACTCGACGATTACCTCGGACAATTCCGCTCTTGAGATGGAGGAGATACCTACGACATTGTCCACCACTCCTACCGCTTCTTCGATGGGTTTGGTGATGATGTGTTCGATTTCCGACGGCGCTGTTCCGGGATATTCGGTTTTGATGGTGAGAGACGGATACGAGATGGGGGGGAGGAGGTTGAGGCTCAGTTTTGAGTATGAAATAAATCCGAAAATCACCGCCGCGACGGAGAACATAAAGATCGATACCGGGTGATTGAGGGAAAATTTTACGATTTTCATCTTGCCACGTTAACCTTCATATTGTCTTGAAGGGTCTCCACACCGACAGTGACAATGGCTTCTCCATCTTCGATCCCTTCGAGCACTTCGATATCGTCCCCTTCGGTAATACCGGTAACGATATCCCTGCGGATGACCTCGCCCTGGTTGAATACAAAGACGAACGGTTTATTTTGTTTGTATTGAATACTTTTTCGCGGGATGACCAGGGCGTCCGCCTTGTCGCTCACCATGATTTTCGCCTCTACGAACATTCCGGGCTTGAGTCGGAAGTTTTTATCGAAGACTTCGACGGTCACCTTGACCGTACCAGATTGGACGTCGATGCGGGGATTGATCAGTTTGATCGTTCCTTCAAAGGTCATTCCCTTGAGTATATCGGTGGTGATTTGGACGGCCATATCCAGTTTGAGATTCACGATATCGCTCGTGGGGACATACACTTTGATCAACAGTGGGCTGAAGTCTTCGACGGTAAATACCTGCTGGTTTGGGTTGATCTTTGAGCCCACTTCGATCATCCGTTCCGTCACAAATCCGTTTACCGGCGATGTGATCTGGGTATAACTCAATTGCAACTGGAGATTCTTGAAATTTTCCATCTTGTTCTCATACTCCAGCTTTGCTTTCCGGTAGGTAGCTTCCGTAGCCTGGAAGAGCTGCTCGGAAATGAGGTCGTTTTTTTCCAACTCCTGGTTCCGGGTGTAGTTGTTTTTCTCTTCGTCCAGAGTCAGTTTCGCCTGGTCCAATTGGATTTTTGCCTGCTGGTAACTGATGCGGATTTCGGTATCGTCCAGTTGGGCCAGTAATTGACCCACTTTTACGAGATCTCCCTCTTCCGCGGTCAGCCGTTTCACAAAGGCCGACAATCTCGCAAACACCTCGACTCTCCGTTCCGGCTCCACTGTTCCGTTCAGGATCAAGTAGGAATGAATGGGTTTTCGCTCCGCTTTGGCGATTTTCACTATAGGGGCGCCCTCCATACCTTTTTGCCGTTCCAGTATCTCTTTGACCCGGCTCATGGGGATACGCCCCTCTTTGATCGCCTCTTTCATGCGGGGGGGGATGTCCAGTTTATCGATATCGATTTTTTCGTCCCCTTTGGTTTCTTTGTTTACCTGAGATTTATCGCTATTTCCGTCGGGGCCTGGCTGCCCTTTTTTACCACAAGAGACAAAACCGATTGTTAACATTGTAATAATCAAAAAAGTGACGATGTGTCTGTTCATTGCTGCTCCTATCCAATATCATTATAACTCATACGGTCCTTGTTATATAGATGTTTCTATAAAAAAGTAAAACAATATACCGTTGTGTTTTCTTGCAAAAAATATTGCGTGTTTCTTTTTTTATTTAAAAATCACCGCCTCGATCGCCTGGCGGTGCTTCTGGACAAATAACCGGGTACGGGATGGAATGCCATGATCCATGTCGTACCGCCTTGCCAATCGGGCGAGGTCCTCGATGGTGTCGATGTCCTGCAATTGCTTCAGCATCGCTACCCTCACTTCAAAACGTTGCAAAATGGCGATTGTGTTCTCCAGCACCGAGCTGGCGCTCCAGCGGATGCCCTGGAAAGCGGCAGGTAAAAAATGCCGTTTGTGAAAGCCGATCAGATAATACCCGCCGTCGGCTGCGGGCCCTACAACCGCGCCGTTTGTGTCCAGCAGAGTCAGCGATTCGGCAAAGATCGAGGCCGGTAGATCCGGTAGGTCGCTGCCAATGAGAACACATTTGACAAAACCTGAAGCGAACGAGGCGCAAAACGCGTTGGCCATTCGCTCGCCGAGATCTTCTCCCTGTTGACCCGCGTAACCGAAGCAGGGATCGTCGCCGGCCCAACGCTTGAAATCGTCTGTCCTCCAGGCGGGGGCAATCGACACAAGCGACGGAATCTTCACCTCTCTCAACCGGTCCAGCGAATCTTTCAATAAATTGACGTATAATCGACAGGCGAACACATCTCCCATGATAACGCCTATCCTGGTCTTCACCGCGCCTATTTCGGGAAATTTCGCGAATAGGATGACGCGGTTACTCTCGTCAGTCATGACACGTTCCCGCCGGTTTTCTTGTGTCGGGGTAATGCCGGGCCAATTTTTCCGGAGAAGCACCCAAAAAATAACGAAACCGGACCCAATGATTGCGCAGCCAGGCATGAAGGATTCCCTCCTCTTCCCAGCGGCGGGCCGATGACACCACTTTATTTGGAATGATCGCTATTTTGTGGTTGTATTTTTTGATTCGCTTCATCAGCTCCACATCTTCCATGATGGGAATGGAAGCGAATCCTCCGACAGACTGGAAATATATTCTCGTGGTGAATATCCCCTGGTCCCCATAGGGAATGCGGGACACGCGGGCTCGAAGGGAGCTCGTGTAGCAGAGGAAGCGGATGAAAGGATGCCGGGAATCGACTCCCAGATCGAACGCTCCTGCCACGTAGGATGGATCGCTCGATATCGCCTCCATCTGCGAAAACGCTTCGGGCGGCAGCCTCGAATCGGCATGCAGAAACACAAGAATCTCCCCTGCAGCCATCGATGCGCCGGCATTCATTTGCGCGGCCCGGCCTTTC
>JAHELQ010000497.1 GCA_024644125.1 Candidatus Aminicenantota bacterium
GAATTTGCTTCCGTAATAGACTCATCTATCAACGAAACAAAATCGCATGCGTCTGTTGCCGGGTTATATGATTCTGGAACAGGCGTAGATGAGTATGAAACAGAAGCAGATGACAGTGAAATACAAGCGGATGACAGTGAAACACAGGCGGATGAGAACGGAACAGAGGCAGATGACAATGAAACACAAACAAATGAGTATGAAATAGAAGCTGAAAAGAACGATACTGACGCAGATGACAATGGAACACAAGCAGACGAGTATGAAATAGAAGCTGAAGAGAACGATACAGCCGCAGATGACAATGGAACAAAAGCAGATGAATATGTTAGATATGCAAATAAAACCCTTACCCAGTCAACGTTTCGCCAAATTGCCGGCAGCCGGGCATCGAAAAAAAAACGATTCCCCTCTCGATGTAGAGTCGCAGAAGGTGGACTGGAAAGAGCTGGGGACAGGCACGCAGTATTCGTCGTCGAGAAGCTATCGATGAAGGCTTCGGGTAGCGACACCAGGGACAAATCGTCAAATTTGATGATAATCTGCCAAAATAAGTATTTGAACGAAGCCCCGTTCGGGTTCGATATAGTGTACAATCAGTGTAAATCGCCCGGAGTGGAAGATCTCTTAGATCGATGACGAGGATTGTCTTCTTCAATGCAGGATGAATATCTGCGACTAGCGGGCCTACATGTAGGGCACACAAACTACCTGTCCCCCGCTCGCTGGATGTTCCGGGGAGGGGGAAAATGGGGTATAATGGGGGGATGACGAAGATAGTTCGAGCTTATGCGCCGGCGACGATCGGGAATGTGTCGTGCGGATTTGACGTGTTTGGCCTGGCTGTGGAGCGGCCGGGCGATGAGGTAGAGGTGACGCTCCGGGACGAGCCGGGCGTGGTGATGCTTGGGATCGAAGGGGAATTCGCGCGGTCGTTGCCGATGGAGGCTTCGAAGAATACCGCCGGCGTCGCGGTGTCGGCGTTTTTGGCGCATACCGGCATCGAGAGGGGAATCGGGATCCGGCTCTTCAAACATATGCCTCTGGGTTCCGGGATGGGATCTAGCGCTGCTTCGGCTTGCGCGGCGTTGTGGGCGGCCAACCGGATTGTGGGCTCGCCGTTGACAAAGGAGGCGTTGCTGCCGTTCGCGTTGCAGGCGGAAGAGGTGGCTTGCGGGGCGGGGCACGCGGATAACGCGGCGCCGTCGTTGTTGGGCGGCTTTGTGCTGGTGCGACGGACCACACCTCTGGATGTGGTGCGATTGCCGGTGCCGGAGCAAGTGTATTGGGTGTTGATTCACCCGGATGTTGTGGTGAACACGGCGGAGGCGCGGCGGCGGATGAAGAGCGAGATCAGGCTCAGCGATGCAGTGGCGCAAATGGGGAACGCGACGAGCTTTTTGGCGGGAATGCTGAAGGGTGACATTCGCCGGATGGGAGACTCGCTGGAAGACGTGATAGCCGAACCGGTGCGGGGGCCGATGATACCTTGCTTCGATACTGCGCGGCAGGCGGCGTTGGCAGCCGGGGCTCTGGGATGTGGAATTTCCGGATCCGGGCCGTCGTTATTCGCCATGGCGGATGGCGAGGTCGCTGCGGAAACGATTGGTGCTTCTATGGGCACGGTGTTTTCCGAAGCAGGCATCGGTTGGCAGTTGTATGTATCGAAGACCAATTCGGAGGGCGCGCGGATTGTGTTTGAGGAGGGAGCGGATGAAATTTTATAGTACCAATAGACAGTCGGCGTTGGCGAGCGTCAGGGAGGCGGTGCTTCGGGGAATGCCGGACGACGGGGGGCTGTATATGCCGGAGCGGATCCCGCGGCTGGGGAAAGGGTTTTTTGAGTCCCTGCGGCGAATGTCGCTGCCGGAGATCGGCGTTGTGGCTGGGCGCGAGTTTTTCTCGCCGGAGATCCCGGAGTCGCGACTCGAAGATATGTTCGTTGAAGCATTGGATTTCCCGGTGCCGCTGCGGGAGGTTGCAGCGGGTCTGTATGCTCTGGAATTGTTTCACGGCCCGACTCTGGCGTTCAAGGACGTGGGGGCGCGGGTGATGGCGCGTTTGATGGGGTATTTCGCCGCGGACCTGGAGCGGGAGCTGACTGTGTTGGCGGCCACGTCCGGCGATACTGGGAGCGCGGTGGCGCACGCTTTTTATGGGGTGACGGGGATCCAGGTGGCGGTGCTGTATCCATCGGGCCAGATCAGCCGGTTGCAAGAACAACAAATCGCCACATTGGACGGCAATATTATTCCGTTGGAAATGGAAGGCACATTCGACGATTGTCAGAGGCTGGTGAAAGAGGCGTTTCTCGATGGGGAGCTGCGCAGGCGGTGTTCGTTGACATCGGCCAATTCCATCAACATCGCCCGCTGGTTGCCCCAGAGTTTTTATTATTTTTTTGCCAAAGGGCAATTGGATCCGCAGGATGGATCGCTGGCTGTGTCGGTTCCCAGCGGCAATCTGGGGAATGTGACCGCAGGGTTGTTAGCCCGGGCCATGGGATTGGCTGTTGATTGGTTTGTGGTGTCGGTCAACTCCAACCGCGCGGCGGCGGAGTATCTGGAAAGCGGGGAATACCTGCCGCGGCCGTCGTTGAGGACCGTATCCAACGCCATGGATGTCGGCGATCCCAGCAATATCGCGCGTTTGATGGATTTGTACGGCGGAAGGCTTGATCGGATGCGGGATCATATCGCGGCATTCGGCTTCGGCGACGAAGAGACTCTAGGAGCCGTGGCTTCGGTTTACCGGGACACAGGATATGTAATGGATCCTCACGGAGCCGTGGGCTATCTGGGCTTGAAGCGGTGGAGGGGAGAGCGACCGGAGATCGAGCGGGGAATTTTTCTGGAGACCGCTCATCCGGCGAAGTTCCGGGAGGACGTGGAGCGGGCGACTGGAATGGAAGTGGAGATACCGGAGCGATTGGCCGCGTGTCTGGATAAACCGAAGCGGGCGATGCGTTTGCCGGCGAAGTTCAGTGCATTGAAGGAATTTCTCCTTGAACGCAGCCGGGATTCGTGGTAGAACTTGTTATGATGGCGGAAAAAAAGAAACGGTTGTTGTTGCACATGTGCTGCGCGCCGTGCGCTGTGTACGTCGTGGAGCTGTTGCGGGAAGAATACGATGTGACGGGTTTTTTCTACAATCCCAATATCCAGCCTGGAAAAGAATATGATTTCAGGGTGGAAGAGCTTCGGAAGGTAGCCGCCAGGTTGAATTGGAAGGTTTCAATCGGGGAATATGACATGATGGAGTGGTTCCGGGCGGTCAGGGGATTGGAACGCGAACCGGAGCGTGGGATGCGGTGTTCGGTGTGTTTCCGGTTGCGTTTGCGCAAGGCTTTTGAATTGGCGCGGGAACAGGAATGTGATATCGTCGCCTCCACCTTGTCCATCAGCCCGTACAAGAACACCAAACAGGTCAACGCCGAAGGCGAGGCCTTGAGCAGGGAATTTGGCATCGAATTTTTGCCGGAAAATTTCAAACGGCAAAACGGATTCACTATCGGCAAAAAGATGGCGATGGAATTGGGGATTTTACACCAGAATTACTGCGGTTGCGTGTATTCCAGGGTAGAGAAGATTCTCAGGGAGAGAGGCAAGACTATTTAGCCGAAATACGCTTCCGGCTAACCTGGTAAACTCCCTTGATATTCTGGAAGCCGTGGTAGATTTTCTCCAATTGGTTGATATCCCTTACTTCGAATGTGATCCGGATCCGGCTCACATTCGGGCCGTGGCTTTCCGATTCCGCTTTGCGGATGTTGGATTCGAAATCTGCGGTGACGGTGGAGATGGCGCTCAGCAGGCCCGGTTTGTCTTGCACGATTAGATCGTATTTCACCAGGTAGGAATAATTCTCATTTTCGTTCCAATTGACCTCTTTGAGGCGGGAGGGTAAGACATTTTTCAAGCTTGAGCAATCGGAACGGTGAACTACCAGTCCGCGTTTTTGCGTCATGTAGCCGGTGATGTCCGAGCCTTTGATGGGATTGCAGCATTTGGCGAAGGAGACATCGATGTCCTGGTACCCTTCGACATTCACCAATTTATAGATTTGTCCGCTTTTTTTGGCCTGATGTTTGTCGATCTGGAATTCCTGTGGCTCCATGTCGGGGAAAATACCGCTGAGGGTTTTTTTGTCCAGCAATCGTTTCCCGGCGCCGATATCTTTGTAAAATCCGTCAGGATCTGGATAGTTGAGACGGGTAAGGTGGGTTTTGAAGTCCTCTTCGGTGAGATTGAGGTGATGTTTCTTGCGGTATTCGCGCA
>JAHELQ010000498.1 GCA_024644125.1 Candidatus Aminicenantota bacterium
TACCTCATCCATTGTGGTTACCACCAATGATCCACCTGCCGCGTTAGTGGCGCGCGCCACCGGGAAAATCCAAGAACTGTTCGTTTCCGAAAAGCAAGAGGTAAAAGGCGGAGAGGTGTTGGCCATCATCGAAAACGCGGCTATTTATTCAGATGTATCGGAACTGAAAGTTCGGCTGAAATCTCTCAAAGAAGTGATGTCCGTTTTTTCGGATGATTTTTTCTTGAACACTCAGTTCCGGGAAGATTCTTCTCTCGGAGAGCTTCAATCCCATTATGAAATTTTTCATAAAAGTTATTCCGATTACAGGCATTTTTTAAAGCTGAATTACCATAAGACCAAGATTGTTTCGGCCCGTGAACAAATGGAGCGGGAGGAGGAGTATCTCCAGCAATTGGAGAGGCAGAAGGACATCCTCGAAGAGGAGTATCAGTTGCAGGGCCAGAAATACAACCGGATGGAATCACTGTACAATGACGGCGTCATTTCCCAGAACGATTTCGAAACCGCTAAAAGCGCCTATTTGCAAAAGAAGCATAGCCTCGAGGGTGCCCGGACCTATATCACCACCGAAAAAATGCAGATCGCGAAGCTAAACGACACGATTCTGGATCTCGATCTTGACTACCGGAAACAGCAGAAACAATTGCAATTGGTTTTGAAACAGTCGTTCGACAACCTGGTGAGCCAGATTGACGTCTGGGAACATACCTATGTGCTTGAAGCGCCAATAGCCGGGACTGTGTCCATGACAAAGTTCTGGAGCGAAAACCAGAACGTGAAAGCCGGAGATGTGGTCATCACTATTGTACCGCATGAGAAGAGTAAAATCATCGGAAAACTGGTGTTGCCGATCGAAGGCTCGGGTAAAGTCAAGCAAGGGCAGAGAGTCAATATCAAATTCTCCAATTTTCCCCATAAACAGTATGGGATGGTGTTGGGTATCATTCAATCCAAATCTCTGGTCGCAACCGATAACGCCTATATTCTTGAAGTGGAGCTGCCCAATGGATTATTGACCAATTATGGGAAAACCCTGGAGTTTAGCCAGGAAATGCGGGGAGTGGCGGATATCATAACCGAGGATATCCGGTTGATCCAGAGGATATTCGCCCCGATCAAATCGTTGATCGAGGCGCATTCATATCAATACGACTCTCCCTCGCAGACGTAATTATTATCAAAGGAGTTGAGGATGAAACGAGTTTTTTTCATAGCATTGTGTTTGATTGTTTCGGTGGGTCCGGTAATTGCTTCGGACTTTTCGTTCAGTGTAAATATCACGTCCAATTGGGGTGCTTCGGATTTTTTCCAGAAGTCGCAATTGACTTTGGTGAAAGATGGGATGAATTATCTTGAAAGTGTGGAGAACCGGTTGGGCTTCGGCTATAGTTTTAGCCTGAATATCCCGGTGATGAAGAGACTTTTTGTGGTTCCGGGTTTTAGCTATACCCTCGGGCACCAGATGTATTTATTGGAAAACCAGGATGATCCGGAGGAAATTCCAGAGAGCACTACCAGTTATTTTAAATTTTCCAGCCTGGAGATTGGTGTCCTGTATGATTTGTTCGATTTGAACAACGGCTGGAAACTGGATGTACGCTGCGGTCTCAATTATAATAGATTCAAGGTGGGAGAAAAAATGAACGCCGAAGACCAGAATTATTGGGGATTCCAAATCGGCGTGGGGGCAAAGTTTCTGGAGTTGAAGCATCTGGGATTCCAGTTGTCGGGAGTGTACAGAATTCCATTTGCATCGGAGTTTTATTCATTCTTTAGCGGACAATTCGGCTTAATATACAAATTTTAAAATCTTTCCGGTCCGCTTGCGACCAAAAAAAAAGGAGGTTATGTTCCCCAGGGGAAACATAACCTCCAATCCAATGTATCGTTACGTTGATCCCTGGATTGTCTTATTTCCTCTTGAAAGTGTGGCCCGACGATGAAGATGATGAAGATCTGGCGCTGATTGACCGGGTTGATGAGCTACTGCTGTGACTGCTGGAAGAGCTGGAAGGTTTGGAATAGGAACGGGAAGACGAGGAGCTGGAATAGGTTGAACGGGAAGAAGATGATGATGACGGCGTGTAGCTCTTTGTATTTGTAGAAGTCGAACTGTCCGAGCCATATTTTTTATAGGAAAAATCACCTGAACTTCTATACGGAGTCGAATATCTACGGGGAGTGGAGGGAGTTGAATCGGAACCTGAGCTTGAGTTGTAGCTTGAGTTGTAGCTCGAGCTGGAGTTTGATCTATACGTGGAGCGGGGTGTGTATCTCAGTTCAGATTTAGGCTTATAGGAGTAAGTGCGATCTCTGGAACTTGAATCATATCTCCTGCTGGTGGCTGATGATTCGCTCGAATAGGATGAGTCCACGGCGCTTTGCGGTGAATAATTGAAAGAGTAAGAGGGGGTGTCTTTGCGTTTCTTCGCTTTGATTGTTTTGGAAGAGGAGGTCGTTTTGCTCTCGCCGGTGGATTTGGAAGTGGTACCTTTATAGGTCTTTTGGCTGGTGGAGCTGGATTGGGAATCGGATTTGGATTTTGGCTTGAAAGTGTATGGGGTCCTTGTGCTCCCGGAAGAGTAATTGGAGTCGGTTCTGGTGGTTTTTTTGATGGAATAGCGGGATATGGTTTTTCTCTCTGTTGTGGTTGCCGGACGTTTGTATTTGGCTGCGTTGAGTTTGGACAAAGGCTGTCCTGAGTATTTGAAGGATGTTTCGCCGTTTTTCACAACTTTGTATTTTGATGCGTTTACAATTCCATTTTCTTTGAAAACCAGTCGTTTGCCTCTGGCGTTGGTTACGTTGACCTTCTGGATTGTAGGCCTGGACATGGGTGAATCCCCTCTAAAGCTCAACCGGTTTTTGGCCAGTTTGGTTCGGGTGGATTCATTGATGGCGTAACGGTTGAGGTTACCGGCATGCAGATGGTTTTTCTTGATGATAATGGTTGACCATGATCTGTAGGGAACGCCATGTCGGTAGCTGTAATCACGGTACCAGCGATTGTTGTAAATGACAATGGGGCGGTTCCACCAACTCAAAGGGCTCCAACCGTAATAGTTGTCGTCCCCAAACCAGGAAACCCAGGCGGGGGACCAGCGGTAACCGGGAATCCAGTACCAACCCATGCCAACTTCCCAATGCCAACGGCCGTAATGATGGGTGTACCATCCCCATGAATCATACGAGCTCCAGACATTTCCGTAGTGAGGATTCCATACCCAGCGGCCGTTGTAATAGGGGCGCCAGGTGCTGCCGATATTGTAAGGGATCCAGATGTAGGAGCTGAAGCTACTGTTATATCTCCACCTTCCATTGCGGGACAATTCACTTTCATAATCTTCATAGCCTTCGTTCAAGTAACGGGCGGATGAATATCCGGAGTATCCTGCATCTTTGGCTCTGCGGTCGTTCCAGCTATCGAAGTCATCCCAGAGATTTGAACTGACGTAAAAAGGGCGTTCCCGTACATCGCCATCTTTCATCACTATCTTTTGGTTTTCCCGGACGACCCGTTCATATTCCTGTCCGGCCACTTCCGCCGTACCGCTCTGGACGATTACTTCTGAAACTCCATCATTGACATTGATCCTGTACCGGCCTGGTTCGAGGATGAAAACTCCGCAATCGGGAGTTTGCACTTCGATGTCCCGTTCGCCATCCAGTTGATTCACTTCGAGGTAAATACCTCCCTGCACCACCCGGAAAACGGCGTTGGTTTTTCTGAGTTCAGGGACAGTTTCGAATGAAACTTCGGAATCATAATCGAGGCGGATGTAATTCAATTTTCCTAAATACAATTCGAGCCTTCCGTCTGTTGTACCTGCAGTGTCATTCTCGAAGACCGGGAGGTTGACTGTCGCCTCCTCGGCTCCTTCCTCGTAAGACCGTTTTATATATGTCTCGCCCTGCGTGTATTTTACCCTTACGACTCTAGCGTTATCGTAATATTTCGCCTCAAATTTTTCAGGTTCTTCGGCAGGATCATATTCAGAAAAGATGAATCCACTCAACATCATAACACTGGCAATTAACATCGCTAACTTCTTCATTTTGTCCTCCTGCATTATAGTAGCAATTCAAATGCCAAAAACGACTGCTTCCGATTGTATCTTTTTTAGGACATCAACTTATTGATCCATAATCTGTACAATTTCGTTTCGACACAGTATTCTACACTAAATATATTATATCAAAACCAACATTTTTTCAATTACGTTATGAACCATCCGATCTCAAGACTCTCGGGCGACGAATTCATCTTCGAC
>JAHELQ010000499.1 GCA_024644125.1 Candidatus Aminicenantota bacterium
GCGAAATCACTGGATTTTGGAGATGGTGATGTCCTGTTGCCCATCGTATTTACCTTTGACGTCTTTGTAGGAAAACGCCGGCTTGCCGTCGCTCTCCAGGAAGATGAGCTGCGCGATTCCCTCGTTGGCATACACCGCCGTATGGCGGCCGGAGACATTGGAGATGGAGATGGTGAGATAGCCCTCCCACTCCGGCTCCAGGGGAGTGACGTTGACTAAAATTCCGCAGCGGGCGTAGGTCGATTTCCCAAACACGATTCCCAGTACTTTCGACGGCATGCGGAAATATTCCAGACTGCGGCCCAGGATATAGGCGTTTGGCGGGATGACGATGCGGTCTTGCTGTAGGGTTTCGAATTGTTCTTCGCGGGAATTGTGGGGATCGATCACATTCAGTGATTCAACCGGTCTACGGAATGTGTCATGAAGACGGATGTCGTACCCGTAGGGGCCGAGGCCGTAGGAAATGACCCCGTCCCGCACCGACTGTGAGACGAACGGTTCTATGATGTCGTGCGTCTTCGCCTGTTCCTGGATCCAGGTTGACGACTTCAGCATCTGTCAGCAAATCTCGTAATTGGAGATTCTGAGATGAATCAAACAGGATAACTTCCGTAAGTAGCGGATACCGTCCACCAGGTCTTTGGAGAATTTAGTCAGGTATTTCACGAAATTATTCTCTTCCCGGAGTCTGAGCTTGTCCTCGAATTCCTGCGTGAAGTCGCGCAATTCAAGCATGAGGTTCTGCATGTAGAGGATATGATCCAGTGTTTCTTGCAGGTTGATTTTCTGGATGTTTTTGAGGGCGGTTTGAGGAAACAGTTTCATCCGTTCCATCGAATCGGTGGCGGCTTCTTTGGTGAGGTAGTCGATCTCATCCAGGTATTCTTTTTTGTAGTCGTCGAAATAGCGTAATTTTTGTTTGGCCCGTTCCTGGATTTTTTGGTTCTGTTCGATAAGGGAGAGGAAATACTTTTTGAGCCCCAGGTATTTGCGTTCGAATTTTTTGAGGTTTACAAAATCCCTGCCGATGTAAATTTTGTCTTTATAGGTGGCGCTTACTTCATCTTCATAGTGTGCGTAGAATTTAATCTCGAAACGAAAATCGGATTTGTGGAGCATCCGCACAATCAAAATACTCTGCGGATTGGACAGATAGTAGGCGTTTTCCTCAATCAAGGCGCTATAAGCGTAAAGGGAGTTGAGAATGAATTTCTTCAGACTGTCGAGAAACAATTCGTTGGCCTGGACAAAATCAATCATTTCTGCGTCTTTCGGCCCCCGAAGAAGTGTGTACATTGGGGAAAAAAGAATGTTTTCCTCTTTTATGGCAAATTCGAAGTAAAAGTTGTTAAATGCCTTTTTGTAAAGATTGGAGTATACAATTTCAGGGAAGTCCGACAGGCGCTGACCGTCATACTCTTTAAACGCTTCTAATATATTCAACGTAACCTCCACATTCGTTACTTTCAATTATATTTAAATCGTTGGCAAAAGTCAAAGGGCGACTATTGATTTAACTATCAAAAAGCATTACACTATATTCAGGTTAAAGAAATACTTTATGAGACACTTTTTTAAGAATATACCGTCGCCTGTTTGGGCATTGTTGGTGTACATCGGTTCAATCTTGTTCATCATTTTCAGCCTCAAGCACGTGACATTGTTAGCCGCGCCGATTTTTTTCTCTTTGATTATCGCCTATCTATTCAATCCGGTAGCCACGTTTCTGGAGAAAAAAACGTCTGTTCCCCGCAGCGTGATCTCCGGTTTTTTGATGATTTTCCTGGTATTTCTGCTGATCGTTGTTGTGGTGGCGTTGTTGCCATATGTTATCAACCAGGCCAAAGGGGCGGCGGTGAGGTTCCCAGAATTTCTGACAACTTTCTCTGAAAAGGCTCAGGTGTTGAGCGAGTACCTATCGAAGCATTT
Organism: Candidatus Aminicenantota bacterium; assembly: GCA_024644125.1. Classification (GTDB taxonomy): domain Bacteria; phylum Acidobacteriota; class Aminicenantia; order UBA2199; family UBA2199; genus JAHELQ01. The sequence goes on from JAHELQ010000499.1 coordinate 1,933, forward strand.
TTCGGAGTTCTTTGGGAAAATAGATATTATGGGCAAAGTGGAGGAGATGCTGGGGCTTGTCTTGAGGGATTTGTCCAAGATTCTGGCGGGATTTTTCACCAGTCTCTACGGCGTCGTTGTGATGCTGATTTATCTCGTGTTCATCCCATTGTTCGCCTATTATTTTCTCAAAGATTATTACAAGATAAAAAACGCGATTTTTAACCTCATCCCCACGCGGTTTCAAGAACACTTCGCATGCAAGATGATCCAACTCAACACCATTGTGTTTTCATTCGTAAGGGGGCAGGCGATCGTGATTTTGATACTGGCGGTGCTGTACTCGGTGGGACTCAGCATTATCGGGCTTCCGTTTGCGATTTTGATCGGCATCTTCGCCGGTATCGGAGATGTGATCCCATATATGGGAACGGCTGTGGGGTTTTTGATTTCTTTGATTGTGGGCTTCGCTCAATTCGGAACTATCGAAAAGATGTTCTTGATTTTTTTGGTGTTTTTTATAGTCAAGGGCAGCGAGAATTGGTTCTTCTACCCTAAAATAGTCGGCGGCGAGGTTGGGCTTCACTTTGTCTGGGTTTTGATGTCTATCATTGTTTTTGGGCAGTTGTTCGGTTTTTGGGGTTTATTGCTGGCGATCCCCTCCTCGGCGGGGCTCAAAATATTTGTCGGCGACTTGATCGACTATTATAAAAACTCGGATTATTACTCCAGGTAATGGCCGGTTCGTACTATTTCAATAAAAATAGGATGCTCTAGATGAAAAGATTTGTTGTTTTTTTAATTTTGTTCTCGGTGTTTTGTGTGGGCGCGACTGCGTTAAGGGCGCAAGATTCACAGACTCAAGGCGAGGCGCCGGAACCGAAAATGATTCCGTTGTCTCATCAGGATCTGAAATTGACCGGCGAGACCCGGCAGGTGTATGAAATTTTTTTGAAGATCGCGTTATTGACTGATCCCAAAAGCAAGGTTTCCTCATCTCCGGGTAAAACGCAAACCCGCATCGAACAAATCGTGGATTTGTTGACGGAGGCTGCCGGCATTGCATCGGACGAAGGGTTAAAGAGGTATTTGCAGGCGTTGGCCGCTGATATCGTGAAAAAAGATTTGAAAGAGAGCAGCGCGTTGTGGATGGAATTGAAAGACCAACCGCTGGATTTTTTCGTGAAATATCGCCAAAAACAGAGGCGGATGGATCCCTATGTGATTTATTATGACGCGGAGGCCACTCTGGCTTTGCAGCCGTATCGTATGGCGGCCGACCGGATTCTCGACGAGTTGGGCGTAAAGCGGGAATACATCGATAACCTCGGCCGGTTTATCGCTCCTATCCAGGTGGCGCGGCTTCTGTACGCTCAGAAGGTCCGGAGGTTTGTGCTAATGGCCCCGTCGTTGCCCGTCCCCCAGAAACGCCCGGGATTCAAGCTGTTGGTTTTGCGCAATGTGTCGGACGCCTATTTTGAACAGATATTGAAGCCCATAGGCAAAGAGGTGTTAGTGGGCGCCTGGGCGGAGGCCGCAAGCGCCGAATCCTTTTTCCATTTCCTGGTGTTGCAGAAGATCTGTCATTATGTCGGGCCTGTGTTGGTGAACGACAAGTCGGAGCGGGCGCAACCGGTAGCGGAGGCTCTGGGGAAATTGCTGGAGCCTTTGGAGATTGTCAAATCCCACGTATTGGCGGCCCGGTCCGTTTCTTTTCTGGTGAAGGAAAAAATCATGGAAAAAGAAAAGGAGAAGGGGATGCTGGCGTTGTACGTCGTGTATCTTGTGGATAAACTCCGCCGCGGCCCAGGTGAAAAAGCCTTACTTCCGTACCTGGTGCAATTCAATATTTTGCTGTCAAAAGGCGGGATCGGCTACGATATTCAGAAAAAGCGTTTTTATATCGATATACCGGCGTTCCAGAAGATTGTGCAGGAATTGTCTTCCGATGTGTTGGCTTTGATTCAAAAAGGGAACTCAAAGGCTGTGCTGAAGTTTTTTGACCAGTACCAGGAGGCGCCGTCCGAATTGGAGGGTATTTTCAAGAGGTTATCCGGTTTGCAGTTGGACGTTGATATCGTCACTCCCAATCCTCTCGCCAATTAGATGATGTCCGGCAAAAACATAAATATATTGGTTTCGTTCGTTGTGTATCTCGCCGGGATGTTGGCCATCGGCTGGTTTTTTTACCGTAGGACGAAGAATCTTTCGGATTATATCCTTGGGGGACGCGGCCTTAATAGCTGGGTCACCTCCTTGAGCGCCCAGGCTTCCGACATGAGCGGTTGGTTGCTGCTGGGGCTACCGGGATACGCTTATCTTGCGGGTTTCGAGGCTTCATG
>JAHELQ010000060.1:0-13550 GCA_024644125.1 Candidatus Aminicenantota bacterium
GTTCATGTTTCTGGCAGTGTTTTTGGCGATTTTTATTTTCATCTTGTTTCACACATTACGCACCGCTAACTTTAAAAAGCAAAACAAACAATTGCAGGAGATGAATGCCCGCCTCAACGAACAGATCATGGAACGGCGCAAAGCGGAGGGCGCTCTCCAGGAATCTGAAGAAAAATACCGGATGGTACTGGAAAACATCGATGATGCGATCGTCGTGACGGCAGTGGAGGGCGGATATAAATTTGTCAGTCCAAAATTGCTGGAAGTGTTCGGTTACCCGGAAGAGGAGATCAAGGAGAAAGGGTTGAGTGAATTCGCGCATCCGGAAGACCGCGAAGAACTCCAGAATTATTATAAAAAAAGTATCAAAAAAAGACAGCGGGCCCAGGGGCAGGTGTTCAGAATTGTCCGCTATGATGGAAGCACGCGTTGGATTGAAATCAACTCACTATTGCTCTCCTGGTTCGGGGAACCATCTTATCTGGATTTCATAAAGGACATCACCGACCGGAAACATGCGGAAGAGCAATTGAAAAGCACACGGAATTATCTCAAAAATGTGTTCAACTCATTGCCCTCTGTATTGATTTCCATCGATGTGGATGGAAATATCACGGGCTGGAATACGGCCGCGGAAAAGTTCTCCGGCGTTCTTGACACAGAGGCCATCGGCAAAAAGATATGGAATGTCATCTCTTACTTCAAAGAATATGAGAACTATTTTTCGAAGGTGATTCAATCGCAACGTCAGATGAAGCTCCTACGGCAAAATATTTTTTTCGATGAGAAAAAATTTCTCAATATATCGATATCCCCTCTGGTTTCCCATGGCACGGACGGGGTTGTGGTACGCATCGACGATGTGACGGAATTGGAGAAAAAAGACGAGCAACTGAGGCAAGCCCAGAGAATGGAGACCGTCGGGACCCTGGCCGGAGGGCTTGCCCATGATTTCAACAATGTGTTGGGAGGTATTTTAGGCACCATATCATTGATGAATTACTCCCTGAAAAAACAAGGAAATATCAATTTAGGAAAAATCAAACAGAATATCAATACAATAGAAAAAGCCGCCAGCCGTGCCGCCGATATGGTCCAACAGTTACTGGCGTTGTCGCGCAAACAGGAATTCGCGTTTTCACCGGTGGATCTGGTTCAATCGGTGAACCATGTGATTGGTATTTGCAGGAACACATTCGATAAATCCATCAGGATAAAGATGTTTCTCACCAATGGACGAGCGATGATCTACGCTGATGCCACCCAGATCGAACAGGTGTTGCTGAACCTTTGTGTCAATGCGTCCCACGCCATGACTGTGATGCGGAAACCCTATGAACCACAGGGCGGGACACTCATTGTAACGATCGAGAAACTTTACTCCAACGATTATTTCCGTTCGTCGCACCCGGATGCGAAGGATTGCGATTATTGGGGCGTTCGAGTGATGGATACGGGGGTGGGAATGGATGACGAAACCCAGCGAAAAATGTTCGATCCATTCTTCACCACCAAGGATAAAAGTGTCGGCACCGGCCTTGGGCTGGCAATGGTCTATAATATCATCAAACAGCATAAAGGGATTATCGATGTTTACTCGCAGCTCAATAACGGAACGACATTCAGTGTGTTTATGCCGGTATTGGACCTGGATGAATTTCAAGAAACCTTGATGGCGCCGGAGGAGATCTTGATCCAGGGCACCGGACAAATTCTTTTGGTGGACGATGAGGAGATCATTCAGGAAACGGTCAGGGATATTTTGGTGGAATGCGGTTTCGAAGTTATCGTTGCGGCAAATGGACACGAAGCTCTGAGCATTTTCAACAAACGGCATAGAGAAATTAAGGCTGTGATCCTGGATATGGCAATGCCGAATATGTCCGGGAAGGAAACATTTATCGAAATGAAAAAGATTTCCCCAGGAGTCAAGGTGTTGCTGGCATCCGGATTCAAAAATGATTCACGTATCAAGGAAACGATGCAAATGGGCGTAGCTGGGTTCATTCAAAAGCCATATACATTGCACGATTTATCGAAGAAGATAACCGAGATATTGAAATGATATGATACAACAAACAGCAATAAACAATTTTAGATTTATTGCCAAACAACCGAAAAGGAATTGGAAAAAATGAGATTTACCGAAATGAACCTGAATCCCAGGTTATTGCAAGGAATTGAAAAGACCGGCTTCGAAGAATTGATGCCGGTACAGGAACAAACATTCAAGGAGACGCTCACAGGAATCGATGTGTCTGTTCAGTCCCAAACCGGCACTGGAAAAACAGCCGCGTTCCTGATTTCTATCTTCCATTTGTTTCTGGAAGATGGGCCGGTTAAACAAAAAAAAGCGCTGATAGTGGTACCAACCAGAGAATTGGCAGATCAGATCGAAAAAGAGGCAAAAGAACTGGCTCGCTACCTCGATTTCACCATCGGAAGTTTTTTTGGTGGTGTTGGCTATACGCAGCAGGAGCGGTTACTGAATAAAGGGGTCGATATCGCTATCGGCACTCCCGGGAGATTGCTTGATTTGAATCAATCGGGGAAATTCGATTTAAAAAAAATCGGTGTCCTTGTGATCGATGAAGCCGATAGACTGTTCGATATGGGCTTCCTGCCGGATATCCGCAGGATGATCCGAAAAATGATGCCTCCTAGCCATCGGCAAACCATGCTATTTAGCGCTACCCTCGACGAACGCTCCCGCGCCATAGTCAGGGAATTTATGAACAAGCCGGCGGTGATCGAAATCGAGCCGGAAAAAGTGACGGTGGAAAAAATTTCGCAAATGCTGCTCCATGTAGGTCATGACGAAAAACTGAGTGTGCTATTAGGAATCTTGAGCCAGGAAAAACCGAAAAGCACACTCATCTTCACCAATATGAAACACATTGCCGTTCAAGTGGCAAAACAATTGATCGAGAATGGCTTCGAATGCGATTACTTGATTGGCGATCTCCCCCAGAAAAAACGACTACGGATTATGGGGGATTTCAAAGCGGGAAAATTGCCCTGCCTGGTGGCGACTGATGTGGCTGCCCGCGGACTCCATATCGACGATCTTGAACTGGTGGTCAATTTTGATTTGCCGGGGGATTGCGAGAATTATGTTCACCGGATTGGGAGAACCGCACGTGCGGGAAAGAGTGGAAAAGCCATTTCTTTGGCTTGCGAGAATTTTATTTACAACCTCGACGCCATTGAAGGTTACATCAACATGAAAATTCCGGTCATCGATCCTGATGACCACCTTTTTGAGAAGTACAAAGGAGAAGGAATACAATTGGAAAAAAGAAGGAATTTTAGGAAAAGTAGAACCAGCCAGACTGAAGGCCGGCCTCGCAGAGATAGGGATAACCGTCGTTCTAGACCTGAGAAAAAAGGTCCCCCCCGAGAAGAAGTAAAGAAAACTGCGGAAGTGCAGGAAAAACCGGTGAAGCAAGAGATTCCCGAACGGAACGAGAAACAGAATCGGAATCAGGATCAGAGTCAGAAACCCCGCAAGGGAGTAGGGAAGCCCGTAACTCCCAAAAAGGGAGGGCAGCAAGTTAAGGCAAATGTTTCCAGAAAAAATGCTCCGAAAAAGACTGGAAAAAAACAGCCCACTGCCAGTATCCCTAAGGGTGATGCGATTCAGGATCGTTTGGACTATTACAAAAAAAAATATGGGGAGGACTTCAAAGTCACAAGCGCCCCATCTCATGTAATGAACGCCCATTCGACCAAGAAAAAATCGATTATCGCAAAAGTCCTCTCTATGTTTAAGAAAAGTTAAGAATAGCGACTACCGGGGAGTGCCTGGCGCACTACCCCGGACCACTTTCAATCCAGCCCCATTTTTTTTTGGATGTCTTGCCATGTCGGGCGTGCCCAGAGAACCACGTCCTTGCCCATCGGGTCCACAGCCAGGCCGTTCAATTCAACGTAGTAAGGAAAATCAGGATGGGGAAGTTCCATCGCCTTGATTCCCCCCAACATGCAAGGGGTTATCGTTATAATGAAAAAGTCTACCAATTGTGCCGCCGTGAAGGCGGAGATCACCCGGGCGCCCCCTTCCACCATTAGTCGTGCCATAGGCGGCCGCATGGTCGCTATTGCTCGAACAAATGCCCGGAGATCGATGCGGCCTTCGGTGTTGAGCGGACACTCTATGACTTGCGCGCCGGTGTTGACTATATGCCGAAGCTGGATTCGGGGAGGAGCAGGCCCGGTAATCACCAATGGTTTACAATCGGTGCGGTTCATGAGCCGCAAATCCTTCCGGATGCGAAGGTGCGTATCCAATACGATCGGACGGGGATTGGGTCCTGCCACCAAGCGGACTGTAAGGAGTGGGTCGTCGGCCAGCACAGTGCCGATTCCCAACAAAATGCCGTCATGTGTTGCACGGAGTCGGTGGGTGAGCCGCTGAGTGTCCGGTCCGCTGAACTGGATTTTGTGGGGACTATTAAGAGCGATACTTCCATCTACGCCCTGGGCATACGTTACAGTGATGAACGGTCTCCCTTCACGCTTACGAAATTCTTCCGCCCCTTCCAGACGTTTCAGAAATCGTTCCAAATTCGTCATTTGCATTTCTTATACCATGCTATCCGTTTGCAATCAACATTTTTTTTCATCGCCGTTTGTGGGCTGGGTTTGATTTTTATCTTCAGATGTCCTACAATGTGCTGGAAAAAATTGATATAAAACCTGAGGAGATACTCTAGTGAATGGGCGATTAGCGATGTTTCTCGTGGCTTTTATGTTCGTTGTGCCGCGGGCGGTGGCGCAGGAGTTTATCGATGTTGCCAGGCTGGACGTGAAGATCTTCCACTTGATGCTGGGCAAATGGAGTATTGACGAGGGAAAGTATCAATTTGATTATACAGACGAATTTGTATGCCGAGCTGAGGGAGTGCGTTTTTTCCGCTTTTATACATCTCAAAAACCAAAAAGCGAGGAGTATATCTGGACTGTTCTCCAATCGCCGAAGACCGGCAAATATTATCTATCAAGGGCCCTTTACAGAGGCGGCCGGGCCTTTGGTTTCTCTACATCGTTGATCTATTTCATCGGCTCCGACCGCTTCATCGTGATGTCGCAGAAGAATTCCAACGAGGTTTACTTCGAAGCGGAGCGGATCGTCAATAATCCAGAGGGCGGCACAACGAATTGAACAAGACCCGCCTCCAACCGGCGGCGTTGCGAGACAGTTTCATTACCGGTACAATTGAAGACTCTGATAACCGCATGGGGAATCGTTTTCTTCAGTCGAATCACAAGGTCTGATGTCTGCTTGCCGTTTACCACATCGATATCTTCCCCTCTGCCGTTGTCAATCCGGGCTACCATATCCCGGTACACCGCGGCGATGATTTTTCCGTCCCCATGCGCCTGAATCAACGGATACAGGGATTGGGGGCAATGGGGCTGGAAGTCGCCGTCCAGCAATACATCGCGGTTATCCCTCCAATATCCTGTCCAAAAACGTATCATAAGCATGTGCTCCGATGGGATCGAGTCCAACCGGACCGACAATTGGGGAACGCTGAACAGCACATTCAACAATTGAGAAGCCGCATGAGTCGCCGGTTCGCCCGGGTGCCACATATACATATCCGAGTGCGCGGCTGTGCTTCCGCACATGAGCCGGATGTCCGTCGTTCGTATGCGGTTGATTATCGCGTTGTTCGGGCAATCCGCCGCGCGGAACATATTGCCGTATTTCCTCATCAAAGGACCGATGTAGGGCTGCCGGAATTCGATCATAATCTCCGGCCGGATTGCCCGTAAACGGCTCATGATCCCGGTCATCAAGATGTCCACCGCCTGGTTCACCGAGGCCATATCACGGCCGCCTGAGACAGTCATGTCGGTCTTCTCGTCTGTTGTGAAAAATCCGATAAAATCAAGTTTGAAACCGTCGAGATCCCACTCTGTCAACGCCGTTTCATATGTTTGGATAATAAATTCACGAACCTCCGGGTACCGTGGATCCAGTACATAAGCTCCTTGCCCGTCCCAATAACGTAGGTACTTTCCTTTGAACCGTTCAAAATTTTGCGCTTTTTCCCCAATAAACGGGACCGAATACCAGAGTAAAAACTTCATGTCCAATTCATGAATTTGTTTTACAAAGGCTTTCATGTCGCCGACCCGTTCCGGCTTCCAGTCACCGGTATAGGCGTAACCGCGATTGCTGTCCAGGGTTTGCCAACCGTCGTCCACGATGACGGCTTCGAAACCAGATAGTTTTGCCAGGCGGCATTCGTTCACCACCTCTTCTACGTCGAGGTTTTGATGAAAACTGTACCAGGTGGAATACATCGGTAGCTTCGCGTGTTCCGGTACTATCGCAGGGCGGTAACTCTCCTGTTTTTCCCACCAGCGGCCAACGCCGTTTATCGTCTGGTAGTATGGGAGCGGGCGGGTATCGATGCGGAATTGCACACTGTATTTATCTATAGCCGCCTGCTTTTCGTCAAAAAGAGTAAAAAAACAATGGAAATAGGCATCTTCTTCTTTGAGATACGATTGGAATACCACTTTGTTAAGGGCGTCCGAGCAAGCCACTGTCATCCGGTTCACATCTCCGGCATCGTAAAAACAACTGGCCGGAGCATAGCGGGTAGCGCGGGAAGTGACGGAGTTGCTGTAATAATTGGCCTTATCCACATTGAGGTTGGGATTCCAGAAACCTTCGATCCCAATGGAGGGGAATTTGAATTCCACGGTCAATTTTCCTGGTTCGGAAGCTTGTTTCGCTTTCAAATTCAAGGTCACAAGATAGAGACCCGGTACAGGCGTTTCGCGCTTCCATTCCACCTCAAAATTCTGCGGTTGCTCTTTGAGACGAATCTTTTGTGGATCGAAATTTATCATTTTCAAAGGTTCCATTTGAGATATCCCTTCCTCTGAGTCTCGTGCCGGGCAACACCCTTCGAACGACATCGCTCCAATGATCATCAACATAATGCAAAAAAATGAAACACCAATTATCCTCTTCATCGACAACTCCTTCTTTACAATTATAGCAAAAAAACACTTTTATATGAATCCGTAATCATATCGTAACCGACATAGATAACAGGCGGCGGGCCCTGCTTTTGGGGCTTTTATTTGGAAGAAAAATTCTATATAATGTCATAACATAATTTGTGTTCAGTTGGAGTTTTAATGAAGATAGCGATGAACAAGAAGGTTTTTTCGAAGCACGAGGCAATGGTAATGGCTCTGTTGCTTCTGCTGTTGGTGACAGGTATATCGGCTGGATGCGTCAATGACGAACAATACAGGCGCCCTCACGATTGGGCTCAACCCTTGTTGATCCCCGGCGTACCCAATTGCTACAAAATTTCCGATCATCTTTATCGCGGCGCCCAACCTACAGACGAAGGGATGAAACGTCTCGAAGAGATGGGAATTAAAACCGTCATCAATTTGCGGAGCATCCACTCGGACAAGAAAAAAATCCGAGATACAAACCTTGTATACGAAAAAATACCGATGATGGCATTCAACCCCAAAGAGAAACATATCGTCCGCTTTCTGGAATTAGTTTCCAATGAAGAGGGAGGCCCCTACTTTGTCCATTGCTTGCATGGATCGGACCGAACCGGCTTGCTGTGCGCAGCCTACCGGGTGGCGGTTCAGGGATGGACAAAACGAGAGGCGCTTCGTGAAATGGTCGAAGGCGGCTATGGGTTTCATAAAATTTGGAATAATTTGAAGGCATTTCTTTTAAAATTGGATATCGAAGCGGTACGCAGAAAAGCCGGTCTAAAACCGGAATGAAAGGCCGCCGCCTCGTTTGATCACTTGCATCATGTGGTAAAACCAATTAAACTAAAAAGATGAAACATGTAAGATCACTATTTGCGCAACGGGTCATCGACGCGATAATGCGGGTTCCGGTTGGAACTGTCGCTACCTATGGCCAAATTGCTATAATGGCTGGCAATCCCCGCGGAGTTCGCGGAGTTGTCTGGATCTTGCATAGTTCATCGGGGCATGCGGGATTGCCCTGGCACCGTATCGTCAATCGGCATGGGAAGATTTCTCTCAAGCCTGGAGACGGTTATGAAGAGCAAAAGTATCTATTGCTTTCCGAGGGTGTTCGCTTCGATAGCGAAGATCGAATAGATCTGAATCGTTTTTTGTGGCGGCCGGAATAATCCCGGTTTTCTTACCTGAGTGTTCCTGGATTGTTGAATGGGCATGGCAGGAGCCGGCAAGTACGGTTTATGTAATCGCGGTATTTTTGTCCATTACGTTCCAGCATCAGTTGTTCCTCTTTTTCCACCCTGTAGAGATATAGGGGGAGAAGGGTCACAATCATGGCCGGGCCGGCAATCCAGTTTTGCAACAAAAACATTTGCGCCACCGCCCACAGCCATTGGGCTGCATACATAGGATGGCGGATGCGGTTGTAGATTCCTGTAGTGATCAATGTGTTATCTTTCCGAGGTTCCGCCCAGGGGCTCCAGCTTTTGCCCAGATCCGTGTAGGAACGCCAAAGCAAGAGCAGCGCGGCGGAGAACAGCAAGGTTCCCAGCCATCCGGTCCAGGGGAGAAGGGGGTAATCGGCAAAATCGATCCAGGGAAACGCCAGATAACATAGCGGTATAATGATACCCAGTGTGGAAAGACTCATCCATAGCCTGTCCCTCGGATGGGGGACAGGTACTTCGGGATCATTTTGGGAGAACCTTCGGGTGTAAACCACCCGGATAAAGGAGGCAGGTATTGTACCGACTAGATAAACCGCCTCGAATGTGCTTAATAATTTCATATTTGCCTTTTGAAAAATGTTTCGTAGTAATAATATATTATACGTAAGGCGGAGTGCGGCGCGGAATATAACCGGAACCTTTGCTTAATTTTTTTCGCTTTTTTCCTGGAAATAATAGCGCATAATGAATTTTTCCTGTACACTGAACGACCAGTGGACAGTGTGGATATAATCCGCGGCTTCGACGATTTTTCCATCCGAAATCAGATCCGCGATTTTTTGATGTTCCTTAATGGAGGATTCTTCCCATTCCTTGACCCATTTTTTTTGCCTGGGGAAATCATAGAGGCGCTTTTTGAGATTATTGACAATTTGAATGAGCGATTGATTCTGACTAAGGCTGATATAAGTATTGTGAAATTCCAGATTTTTTTTATAAAACAGGTCGAAATTGTTTTTTTCAAGCGCTTTTTCCATCTCCCGGTTGAGCCGTTGCATTTTTTCGGTATCCTTGAGGGAAATCTTATCCCGCGAATTACACAGCGCTGATTGCTCCAGTGCTCCGATAATCTGGTAGAAGTCTTTGATGTCCTCGATAGTCAATGTGTTGACGAAAATGCCTCTTCGCGGAACGATTGTCACAAATCCCTCCATTTCCAATTGAATTAGCGCGTCCCGTAACGGAGTTTTGCTGATTCCCAGTTTTTTGCTGGTGGCATCCATATTTATCATGGAGCCCGGCTGGATGTTCTGCAAATGGATCTGTTCCCTTAGATACTCGTAAACCTGTTCTTTCAATGATTTGGTATTAATAAAATTTGTTTGCTTCATGTTGTTTTTCTGTAGCTTTTTTTATATCATATTTAGTCCTTTTGTTCAATTAATAGAGGATTTTTAAACGATTTCAGAGGTGATTTTTTTTATGAAGATAAAATTAAAAAAAAATCTGCGAATTTTATTTAAAAAAAAAAATCGGTATGCTAAAATTTAGATCCAGTAATATAAATTTGTGAAACCAATTAATGGATTTTCCGGGTTGATCCGGAGTTTTGAGTATGTATAAAGTAAACTATATATGGGTATTTAATGCTTTGTCATTCTATAGAGGAGGTAGGGTGTGAAAAAAAAATCTTTATATTTTATTTCCATGATCATTGTTATATCTCTTGTGACTACCGGAGTGTTTGCTTGCATCTCTGCGAACGATGTCACATCGCCCTTTGAGGATAGTGGGAAGCAACTAATCGAAAATTCAGTCACAGAGGGATCCAAAGCTTTTTTCAAGGGGAAGGCCGCGGTCATGCATCTATTGTCTGAGGGAGAAACCGCGTGCCAGGGGACGTTCAATGTTGGAATTTCGTTGACATATACCAACGATGCCGTAGAAAATCTAGAAAAAGCGAAAAGTCATTATTCGGAAGCCAACAATCTTGGCAGAACAGTCGGATATGTGAAAATCCGGCAGGATAAATTAAAAGATTTCAATTATGGCATGTTGGCATCTGAGAAAAACCTTCGCGGTCCGGCGTGGGACCGGGTCACATCGTTTATGAGAAATGGAGATGTGGTCGGGTTTTATAGCCGGATGTCCGGGGATATCGACGAAATTCTGGCGATCTTGTATTCTATTAAAGACAAATTAGAAAAAGGAGTTCAACCGGAGACTGCTGAATATTGGATACTACTTCAGAAATTATCCGAAATCTCACTTTTTGGAAACTACGCCACAATAATCGGTCACCGCGCATTTGAATTGTAATTGAGTTTCAGGATACCATTTTTTATATAAAAAAGGAGGAGAAGTGCTGAACGCATTGAAATTCGAGTGGAGAAGGGTCTTCTCCAGACGGAATGTGGTATTCTTTTGTTTGCTTGCCTTGCTTGCGTTTTATTTTGTAGCGCTGGGAGTGTCCGACTACAAAAAAGTTCTGGTTGACAAAAGGGACTTCACAGAGGTTGAGAAGAGTAAATCGGAATATTATGTTTCTTACGAGCAATACGCAGTGATGGGTTCCCGTGTCATGTTTTTGCCTTCACCACTTTCAATTTTTTTCAGGGATTATTATCAATTTGGAATTGTGTCCGCCAATCTGGATGTCACAGAGGTTATCGATATTTCCAACAACAAAAAAGGGCGGGAATTGTTTTTCAAAAAAGGCAATTTCGGTGATTTGAGCGGCGTAATCTTTATTTTCGGCACTTTGATCATGGTGTATATGGGATTTGGAACCTTCCAGAGTCTCGATCATTTTCGCCTATTTAAGCGTAATCCGCTGATCCAATCCTTCATTTGCAGACTTATTTTGTTGGATGGTTATTTTGTCATTCTGTTTACAGGGTGCTATCTCATTGCCAGGATATCCGGGGTATTATTCTCCGCAGCCGAAAATTTCTCCTATTCTGGATACGGCTTATTTTCGATATTGATGCTCAACTTCTTTTTTGTCGCCGGAATGATGGCCGCGGTTTTGGGGAATTTCCGGCGCCGATCCGTGGTATTGTTGTCATTATTCTGGCTATTGTTCGTCCTGGTTGTGCCGGAGATCGTACACACGTCGATCAGCCGCAAGGCCCAGGCGATCACTCCGGTGGAATACCTCAATTTGCAAAAATTCAAGGAACTTCTTGGGCATGAGCAAAAGGCGAGACACGCTTTATTTGAGCTTGAGAAGGATAAGAAAAATCCCGAAGCGTTGAAAGAATTGTGGAAAAATCTAGCGTACGAATATTATGAAAACGGGTATGTTAGAAACAAATTCAAAGAGGAGCAACTTCAGCGAGAAATAAAGGAAGTCGCTGGCACTCTCGAAAGCGTATCGAGCCTGTTTCCGGGAAATTACTATCACTATCTCGTGGGTGAATTATCCGGTAGCGGGTATATCGAATATTCCCGCTTTGTGGATCATGTGCTATCACTCCGGGAGGGGTTTTTTCAATTTTACCTCAAAAAGAGATACGAAGCGACCGATCGGAAGGTGGAACCCTTTATCAAAGGGGATGAGAATATTTTTGTTTCCAGAAGCTTGATTCCGCGTAATTTCTGGACCGGGGTCCTGGTAGTGGTGGCATATTTCCTGGCGGTCGTGCTATTTAATTTTTGGTTTTTGGGAAGAAAATCCTCTTATCCAGTGCCGCAGGGTCTTGAATTTGAATTGTTGCAACTGGAAAAGCAGCAAACCTATTTCATTCATTGCCGCGACGATGAATTCCGTCAACGGTTGTTCTATTTTTTATCCGGGCAACCGGATGTATTGGCGATCGACCGGGTTCAAGCAGCCGATATAGATCCTCAGATTTCTTCCCTTGCGATTGTGGATTATTTCACTTATATTTGCGGTATTAAGAATCGGCAGGCTGTTGCCGGAATGTTGGAGCGATTCGGCATTTTATCCGCTATTCGCAAGAATGGGAAAGAACTTTCGTCCCAGGAACTGAAGAAGATATTTTGCTCAGTGATCTTGAGTTATAGGGATGATATCACCATTGTGGTCAATGACTTTATTCTTGGCGAAGGAAAAGGATTTGAGCGGGAGTTTATCTCTATTTTGATGGAATTGAAAGCGGAGGGTAGGCGTATCGTCTATTTGAGCAGTGAAATGTATATGACCTATTCTCTAGTTGAACAGGATGAAATAGGTGAGGGCAAAGATTTTAACATCTATGAAGTGAACTTTCAAAATATCAGTATGCGTTAGTTTTTGATAATATTTCAAGTTTGTTGCGAATGCCGTTCCTGGTTGCGGAGCAAAAAAAGGATTTTTGTTGTTGACATATCATCCTGCCTCTGATATATCAGATATTATAAATCTTGTTCAGGATAATGTATGAATACACAGGGATATATTTTTGACATTAAACGGTTTGCCATTCATGACGGCCCCGGCATCCGGACTACTGTTTTTTTCAAGGGATGTCCGCTATCGTGTTGGTGGTGCCACAATCCTGAAAGCCAACTAATGTTACCGCAGGTCAGCGTAGGAGGTGTTACATCGAGAACTGTTGGCAAAAAAACAACAGTCGTCGAGGTGTTGAAGGAGATTGAGAAGGAGACGATTTTTTTTGATGAATCCGGAGGCGGCGTAACGTTTTCCGGTGGTGAGCCGTTAATGCAGCCGGTTTTTTTAGAGGCTTTACTGGATTCTTGTGCTGAACTCGATATCCACACTGCGGTAGATACATGTGGCTACGCTGAAGAGAAGGTGTTTCGGAGGATCGCTGAAAAAGCGGACCTCTTCCTATATGATCTGAAAATCATTGACGATGATGATCATTTGCGCTATACTGGTGTATCGAACCGGTTGATAATTCGGAATCTCCAGACTCTTTCCCGCATTGGAAAAACAGTTTATATTAGATTTCCTGTAATTCCCGGAATTACCGCAACCGAAAAAAATCTTTTAGCTATGGCTCATTTTATTGGTTCCCTTGATTCTGTCACGGAGGTCGGTTTATTGCCATATCACATAGCCGGCAGCCATAAGTACAAAAAAATTGGAATTCCTGATAAAATGATTGGAGTACCGGTTCCCCTGGAAGATGAATTGGAGCACATAGCGGAGGTCCTCGGGACTTCCGGCTTACGGATCAACGTTGGAGGCTGATCATGAATGAACGCATTAAACAGTTGAGGCAATTTAGTCTGGATATAAAACCATTTATTTCTGCGGAACGCGCTATGTTGATGACGGAATTTTACAAAGGTGATGTTGTTGGCCGTGTTTCGGTTCCGGTTGAGAGGGCGATGGCATTTCGCTACCTGATGGAAAAAAAGGAGCTTTATATTCACCCGGGAGAATTGATTGTCGGCGAGAGGGGACCGTCCCCTAGAGCT
>JAHELQ010000060.1:13563-16135 GCA_024644125.1 Candidatus Aminicenantota bacterium
GAGAAAATATCGTATGCGGTGGATGAAAAGACTCACGCCGCCTATAAAAATGAGATTATTCCATTCTGGCGCGGCCGTTCCATCCGGGACCGGATTTTTGACGAATTACCGCAAACGTGGCTTGATGCTTACAACGCAGGTATATTTACGGAATTCCAGGAGCAACGGGCGCCGGGCCATACTGCCAATGGCGACAAAATTTACAAAATGGGTTTCCTGGATTTGCAGGCCGAAATTCACGATCACATCGGGCGCCTGGATTTTTTTAATGACCCTGGAGCGTTCCAGAAGAAACAACAGTTGATGGCGATGGATATTGCGGCCGGCGCATTGATTCACTATGCAGAGCGGCACGCTGACGAATTGGAGCGTTTGGCCGCTTTAGAATCCGATGAGAACAGGAAGCGGGAATTGGAGAATATGGCGTTCATCTGCCGCCGGGTACCGGCCCATGCGCCGGAGACCTTCTGGGAAGCATTGCAATATTATTGGTTTGTTCATATCGGTGTCATCACTGAGTACAATACATGGGATTCTTTCAATCCAGGCCGTCTGGACCAGCACCTCTATCCGTTTTTTCGCAAAGAGATCGATGAGGGGACTCTCACCAAAGAGGGCGCCATGGAGTTGTTGCAGGCATTCTGGATAAAATTCAACAACCAGCCGGCTCCGCCGAAAGTGGGAGTGACGGCTCAAGAGAGCAATACATATACAGATTTTACCCTGATCAATGTAGGGGGAGTCAAAGAGGATGGCTCGGATGCGGTGAATGAACTATCATATCTGATTCTTGATGTGATTGAAGAGATGCGGATTTTGCAACCCAGCTCGATGGTGCAATTGAGTAAAAAAAACCCGGACCGTTTTATGAAACGAGCATTGAAGATTGTCAAAACCGGGTTTGGCCAGCCGTCTATTTTTAACACAGATGCAATTGTGCAGGAATTGGTGCGACAGGGGAAGAGTATCGCGGATGCCAGAAACGGCGGCGCCAGTGGTTGCGTCGAGGCGGGCGCGTTCGGTAAAGAGGCCTATTTTCTTACCGGATACTTCAATATTCCGAAGGTGTTGGAGATAACGCTCAATAATGGGATCGATCCCTCCTCCGGAAAAAAAATCGGCCTTCCTACAGGAGATCCCGCCGATTTTACCGAATTCCAGGAATTCCTGGGGGCTTTTGAGCGTCAAATCAATCACTTCATTGATATAAAAATCAAGGGCAACAATATCATTGAACGTTTTTATGCCGAGTACATGCCTTCGCCGTTCCTGTCGCTCTTGATCGATGATTGTATCGCCTCCGGAAGGGACTACAATGCCGGGGGAGCACGTTACAACACTTCATACATCCAGGGGGTGGGATTGGGCACGGTCACTGATTGCCTTTCCGCCGTCAAGTACAATGTTTTCGATACGAAACGCGTACCCATGAAACGATTGATGGACGCCCTCACCAATGATTTTGGCGATGATGATACCTTGCGGGATCTTCTGCTTAACGATACTCCCAAATATGGGAATGATGACGATTTCGCCGATTCTTTGCTGAAAGCTGTATTCGATATCTATTTCAAGGCAGTGGACGGCCGTCCAAACACCAGAGGCGGTTGCCACCGGGTGAACTTGCTGCCCACGACTGTTCATGTCTATTTCGGGAGCAGGATCGGCGCTTTACCCGATGGACGCAAAGCGTACGAGCCCCTGTCGGAAGGGATTTCTCCCTCCCAGGGGGCGGACCGCAACGGCCCCACCGCCGTTGTGAAGTCGGCGGCTAAAATCGATCATATCTGCACCGGAGGAACGCTTTTAAACCAGAAATTCACTCCTGACATTCTGGCAGACGATGCAGGGATTACAAAACTTCTGAGTTTGATTCGCGCGTATTTCCGGTTGGATGGACACCATATCCAATTCAATGTGGTAACCGCCGAAACCCTACGTGAAGCTCAAAAGGAGCCGGACAAGTACCGGGATCTGATTGTAAGGGTAGCCGGTTACAGCGATTATTTTGTCGATTTGGGGGAGAAATTGCAGGATGAAATCATCCGTAGGACGGAACACCGGGAGTTTTGATAGATAGTATGACGTCTTTGAAGGCAATAATCTTTGATTTTGACGGGACGCTCACCCAACCGGGAGCGTTGGATTTTTCCATCATTCGCCACCGTATCGGTTGCCCGGACGGTCAACCGATACTCGAATTCATCGATAGTATCCCAAATCGTCGGCAACGGGCCGATATGGCAAAAAAACTGGATGAATTCGAGGCGGAAGCGGCGGCTCGTTCCGTACCCAATGGCGGCGCCGAAGAATTGATTGGATTTTTGAAAGATAAACAGATAAAAATAGCCGTCATCACCCGCAACACTCTGGCGTCTGTGAAGAGGGCGATGCAAAATTTCCAATACACCGCTATCGAAGACTTCGATTTTCTTCTCACCAGGGAAGATGACGTGCAACCGAAACCGAGCCCCGACGGGGTCTTCCTGGCGCTTGAACGGTTAGGCGCCGATCCTGGGGAATCATTCCTGGTAGGGGATTTCATTTTTGATCTGGAGGCGGGGAAGAACGC
>JAHELQ010000500.1 GCA_024644125.1 Candidatus Aminicenantota bacterium
TATAAAAATAAGAACTAAATTCCGCCTCCGCTTCACTCCGGCTCATCCTGAAAACCGTTGCCAGAGGTCCCAGCGCCATCTTCGGCTCAGCCATCGTCTACTCCCGCTGCGCCGTTTCCCGGCCGCTTTACGATTTTATCATACATTTCCATCAGTTTTTTTTCCTCGATTTCCCACGACATTTCAGTCTCGACCAGGCGTCGGCCCCGCGCTTTCAAGGAGGCCAGCATATCTCCATCCTGCATCAAACGGGTGATTGTCCCGGCAATGGCATCGACATCCAGCGGATCCACAAAAACCGCGCCAGATGTGAACATGCGCCTCCATACCGGAAAGTCCGACATCACCATCGGCAGCCCACAAGCCATATATTCCAACGCTTTCACCGGTAAACTCACCATGTAGTTGGAGACCGGATAAAGATTGCATACTCCGATATCCGACGCTTTCATATGCCCGTACACATCCTGTGGCGGAAGAAATCCCAGGAAACGGACATACCTCCACCCCGGCAGCGCCCTACACTCGCGTTCGAGGGCATCATTCTCCCATTGGCCGATGAGGTTTACCTCGATAGCGCCCTTCATAATTTCAGCAACCTGAATCAGCTCCTTGATTCCGCGGTTCCAGGACAATTTGCCGGCATAAACCGCCACGAAGGTCCCATCCTCCCTGGATGCCGGCGATACGGAATCGATCAATCGTAGCGCCGGATAATTCCTTAAAAATACAAATTTATGGCTATACCGTCGATATTTTGCGAAAAAGTACTCCCGGTAGCCGTCCTCCGCCAACACATAACCGTCTAAACACCGGACCGCCAACGCCTCCACCAACCTATAAACAGCAGGAATCAACCGCTTCATCACGCCGTTCTTCAAATAATATTTATCCCCCAAATCCATGAGCACCATTTCGTGGCTATCGAATACCACCCGCCTTCCCAGGAGCTTCAAGAGGAAGCCCGCGATCTGCAATTCAGGGTCGTGGAGATGATACATTTCCGCCCGCAATTTCAAGGCGGATTTCAGCATCAGAAACGGAGAACATAACATGCGCAAGAACCGGTTATCGAATCTCTTGAATGGGATGATATGAACCCCGTCAACCGTTTCTTCCCGGAAATGGGGCGCCACCAGAAAAACCTCATATCCCGCCCGGGCCAGGCTTACGCACTCTTTCAGAAAAATCCGCGGATCCGTGACATGATGCACCGATGTCAAATGGCAAATCCTGGTCTTCATAGCGCCTCCCGCTTAAATGTGACCGGGGCGTACCGGTCCAACGCCAGGGCGACGACCAGAATCAATAGAAAGCCGTTGGTTATCAAAACCGTTGTAAAATCGGTGGAAACAAACGCGATGCTCGACGTGTGCAACGCCGCCACCGCGGCCAGCAATACCATATCGTTCTTGAAGCGGTCAAACACCAACAAAGTCAAATCCAGACTCCAGAGAGCCGCCAGTGAAAACACAAATGACGCCATCCCAAAATAACTGTAATAAGAAAACACAAAACTTGTGACCGCGGATCCGCTCTCCAATTCATACATCGTATATTTCTGGAAAATCACATTGGGAACATAGAGGGGAGACTCTCCAAACAAAGCTGCCACCTTCGGTATGGCGGCAATGCCGAAAAAACCGGAGGTTTGGGCATAATGAACATGCCAGAGCCCCACCTCCATGGGGATGACGAAGATCCGTTCGAATATCCCTCCCTTCAAATAGCCCAAAAACGCCAGCAAGTTGAGTTCTTGCCCTTCCCGCATCACCGTCAGCACCACTGGTAACCCAACGACCAGGGCTACAGCCGGGAAAAAATAGATCGGTTTAATTTTCATTTTAGTGCGAAGCAATAATGCCCACACGATCGTGAATACCAGAAGCGCTCCCGGTAACCGAGCGCCAGGCAAAATCACAGCCAAAAAACTCACTCCCAGCATCACCAGGCAGGCGGCAGCCCCAAATATCTTCAGCCGCCGGATATTCTGCAAAAACCAAAAAGACGCCAGCACAACCAATAGCGGAGTAAAAACCGTTTTCAAAAAAGAAAAGGCATACCGCACCAATGCGCTATCCAGTAGTTTCAATGAAAGCTCCCGGGCCTGGTGGGACTCCTCCGGTCGAATAAAAATCGCCGCCAAACCCGTTTGGGACAGCGGTACCGCTGCCAGATACAATCCGGTAATCCCCATTACCACAACAAACAAAATAACGAGATGATAGGGATGGATAGAAAGCTCCATCACAGTACCCGACAGTTTGTGAAAAACACGTTCCGACCTCCGGTGCCACATAAAAAATGAACCGGTCAATCCCAAAAGGGGAAACAATTGCGCCAGAATAAAAAATGCGTAGGGTTCCGGCAGGAAGGCATAAATCTCCGGCGCCTGGAATGCGGCCGCCCACTGGATGGATAGATGGAAAAACGCCAGAATGAAGACGCTTGGTTTGACAAACAAGTGCCGGTACCTTAAAAAAATCAGGACAAACAGCAGGAACGTGGCGATGCAAGACAAACGGTTGGAAAAAACAAATACATCCATCACACCCCCTTCGGTCTCAAGATGACACGCTGCATTACCTGTCTGTACCACAACGTGTTCCGCCAATAGAACAAATACAAAACCAATAACAATAACGCCCGGTCAGACAGCTTCACCGCCAAACCCAACAGGCTGTCTCCCAACCAAACATCGCTCCAGCGGTCAAGGGATAACAACACGCCGAACGTCAGGCCGCACAACAGTAAGGATACTGTGATTTTTACGAGGCCCGGCGAGAGTTTCAATTTTTTGACCAGGACAACGGCCGAGCCCGCCCCCAATACCAGTAGACCTGCGCCGAACGATATAGATAGCGCATACACACTGGAACCAAAAAACAGGGAACCACCAACGATGGTAATAATCCCCAAGAATCCAATCACACTGACATAAGGAAACACGAACAAACCATCCAGAATCCCTCTGATCAAGGCAAACGCCAGATAGAACACCGAGAACAAAATCGCCGCGGCCACACTGGGACTCACCGACAGGTATTGGGTCCCGAACCAGGCGCGAACCAAAAATCGCGTCAGCCCGAACGCCATGATAACGGCCAACGGCAGGAAGGTAATGATAAAATCCAGCACCACCATGCTGTAATTTTTGATGTTGGCCAAATCCTCCTGCCGGTTGAGATCGGAAAATTTCGGAACAAATATCATGTTGAAGGGCATGGAGAATAGTTCAAACAGCCGGATCACCGCCACCACGATGCCCATATACCCGGCGGCCGCCAACGAAATTTTGTGCGTGGCGAAAAAAACCGGAATACTAAAGGCCAATGCGTCGAAACACACCGCAGGCAACCGGACCAGACTAAAGAACAGAATCTTTCCGCTCTCTTTTATTTTTTTGATTAAACCACGTACAGAAAAAAAATATGATATTTCCTTACGCAGAAAGAAAAAACCGATCAACACTCCCCAAACCGAGTAGACGGTAAAATAGCACGATAGAGTGAAGGCTCCGTCGCCCCGGTAAAATACCATCAGCAAAAAAGCCAGCATTACAGGAAAGCCGTAGAACAGCACCCGCAGAATATTTGTGGTCATCATCTCCATCTTCCCGCGGAAATACGCGTACGCGAAGAGGTGAATCCAATTGGCAAACAAAAACACTATCAGCAAAAAAACAAATCCTGCATATCTCTGTTCATTATAGAAGAGCCCGGCGAGACTTCGGTGGAAAACAGCCAATACGGCGAATAAAACAAGGGACGAATAGAAAGTGATTCCCAGCATGGCATCCAGATGCCGCCGTGCGTTTTCCTTCTCATAGCCGATATAGCGCGTCATACCGAAACTCAAATTCAAGGTCATCAACGGCAGCAACACGCCTACCCACCGACGGACCAATATAAAAAGTCCGAAATATTCTTTGGTTAGCATATGAGCCATGATTTTCAGTAGCAAAACTCCGAAGAGCACAACTCCTACCTGGCTCACTGCCGTCACAAAAAGATCTTTCATGAAATCCGAGACCTGGATTCGTTTGCCGTTCATCTCCATATTTCTACACATCGCCTCTGGTAAAATAAGCACTCACATTACGGATATCGACCGCATCATCGTTGGCGCGCAACTTAAAACCGAAACCCGCTTCCAATTGGGAAATCCCCGGGCGAATTTTTTTGCGGACCAGATAAGAACGCCACCGGGGAGTGGCAAAATAGACCTGCGCCTTATCCCAATGACCGTCAA
>JAHELQ010000501.1 GCA_024644125.1 Candidatus Aminicenantota bacterium
GTGGAACCGGAGGTATAGATGATATAGGCCAATGATTCGGCGGTGGGAGCTTGTAATTGACCTTCGAACAGTTCTTCGCTCTGCTCCAGCCATTGGCCGCCTGCTACCCGGAGATTCTTCCACCTCGGTTTCGCATGGCACGAAGGCGGAGTGACGCCTTCGTTGAAGAGAAGAATCTCTGCCCCGCTGTCAGCCATTATCCGGGCCGACCGCTGCTGGGGATATCCGGGGTCCATGGGAAGATAGGCCGCCCCTGCCATATGGACGGCGAGGATGGCGGTTGCCATATCGAGAGAACGTTCCATCATAATTGCCACGATACCATTCGCTTCCACTCCGTGAGCCGCCAATTGAAGAGCCCACTCCCGGGCTCCGGCATAGAGTCTTCCGTAAGTCAGATGCAAATCGCCCAATACAACTGCCAAACGATTCGGCCAATCCCCAGCCTGTGCGGCGAAAAGCCCGGCGAGAGTTTGCTCTTTTGGATATGCCGCGGCGGTGTCGTTGAGTTCCGTGAGCAACCAATCCCGTTCTCGAGAGGTCAATATATCAATCTCCCCCAACAAACAATCAGGAGCTTCTACGACCGCTGCGACGATTCGCTGGAAATAGCCGTTGAAGCGTCGAATCGACGACGGCTCGAACAAGAGCCGGCGGTAGCGCATGGTGAAGCGAAGCCCGCTCGCCTCCTGGAGGCAGTTCAACTGGAGATCGAATTTCGTCACATTCTCTTCGCGGGGGAAGTCTTTGATGGCAAGGCCTCCGCCGAGACTGGCTTCGATTTCTTCCTTATCGGCGGCATCCTGGTTTTGCATCACGAACAGGACATCGAATAACGGATTGCGGCTGGCGTCGCGCCGGATGTCCAGCGTCTCCACCAGTTCCTCGAAAGGAACATCTTGATGCTGGAACGCCTCCAGCGTATTGGTTTTGACAATATTTAAAAATTCTCTAAAGCCCAGTTCCCCGGAAGGAGCGCCGCGCAGAGCCAGAGTGTTGACAAACATCCCCACCATCCGCTGCACATCCGCGTGACGTCTTCCAGCCACTGGTGTGCCGATCACCACATCCTCTTGCCCGCTGAGTCTGGATAAAAGAACATAAAACATAGCCAGCAAGACCATATAGAGGGTGGACTCCGTTGTCTGGGCGATCTTCGCCAACACCGTCGTCAGATCCGCCTCCAGGAAGAAGGATTCGGCGCCGCCGGCAAAATCCAATTCCGCCTGCCGCGAATGATCGAGCGGCAATTCCAGAACCGGAATACCATCGGAGAATCTCCCCCGCCAGAATTCCAACTGCTCCAGCAACCGCTCCCGTTGCCCGGGAAGATCTTGCCATTCGGCGAAGTCTTTGTAGTGGAGCCGGATCTCTTCAAGCTCCTTACCTTCATACAAAGCCATGAAGTCGCGGATGATGATCCCCATCGACACACCGTCGGACACAATATGATGCATATCCATCATAAATAAATGGGAATCAGGCCCGGTTGGGGCCAGGGCCACTCTCAGGAGAGGAGCCTCGTCCAGTTGGAAGGGACGGATGAATCGCTTCGCCAGGAGGACTGGGTCATCCTGCGGAAGAAGCTCCACCTCGAAGGCGGTCTCGTCATAGACCTGCTGGAAGGGTTCGCCGTCGATGAGGTGAAAGGAGGTGCGCAGGCTTTCATGCCGGTCAACTAAAAGGCGGAAGGTCTCCTGGAATTTATCCGGATTCAGTTCTCCAACCAACAAACGGAGAGCCGGCATATTGTAGACAACCCCTTCTGGATTCATCCGGTGAAGGACGAACATCCGTTTTTGGGCTGGTGAACACACGTAGTATTTCTTCTTTTCAGCCGGCGGAATCTCCTGCTCGACGCTTCTACCGGCGAAGTCGATGTATTGCGATAGTTCTTTGATGGTGGGGATTTCGAATATTTTTCCCAACGGTAATTCGATATCCAGATCTTTGTGGATTTTGGCCGCCAGAGTGATGGCTTTCAGGGAATTGCCGCCCAATTCGAAGAAGTTGTCGCTCCTGTGGATCTTTTCCAGCCCGAGGATCTCCTTCCAGATAGCCACCATTCGCGATTCCGCTTCGCTCAGGGGCGAATCATCCTCTTCCGCTACGGACGCCGACGCAGCGACGATGGCGGAGAGTTGGTGAAAATCTATCTCGCCTTCTTTCTTCGGCAACGACTCCAGGGGATAGAGGGCTGAGGCAAAACTCCCGGTATCGCCCACTAATTGCGCCAATTTGCTCTGAACCGTCCCCATCACCAGCTTCTCTTCCGGTAACCGATCGCTCTGCCCAGCATAAAACACCCGCAGCCATTGGCGGGATCCGGGAACGAGATTCATCCGGCGGCGAATAGCGACGCAGTGGGAATTCAAGCCCACCAGCAACCGGTTCAACGGAAGGGTGAGCGCGATATCCAGGGTATGGAGACCCCTGGCGTGATCCAAGACCCTGAATCCGTTTTGCTCCATCATTCTTACCAATGGCGCGGGCAAGCCTTCGTTGACGCCGATATTTTCCCAGGAACTCCAGTTGATGGTCAGAGTATTGGCGCGCGCGTCGGCCGCTTGCCGCGCCGCCGGTAGAGAGTCCAGGAAACTGTTGGCGGCAGCGTAGGGGCAATAGGCCGAGGCGCCGAATTCACTGATGATGGAGGAAAAACACACCAGCAGCGCATCCGGTCTATCCGCTAAAATCCGGTTCAGCGTAATGGCGCCGAATAGTTTGCTGCGGAAGACGGCATCGTATGATTCCGGGCTTCCATTGACAGCGTAAAAATCATGACTGTGTTGCCAATAATCTTTGGGATTGCCCACTCCCGCCAGATGGAACACTCCATCCAGGGGCCGGCCGAATTCCTGTTCCCCTTTTTTGACCAATTCCCGCAAGAATCGTTCATCCGCCGCGTCTCCGGCGCCATAAATCACTGCGCCTTTTTTCTCCAGCTCGCGAAATACGGCCAACCGAGAAGTATCCGGGGAGCCGCTTTCGATGAGGCCATCCCAATCCTCCCGCGGAGGAAGATCTCTGCGCCCGGCGATGAGCAATCGCGCCCCGAACCGTTCCTGCAACCACCGGGACACCAACCGACCGACACCGCCTAATCCGCCAGTCACCAAGTAGAGACCGTCTTGTTTCACTCTGGAAGGAAGAGCTCCCTCTTCTATTTTAACCGCCTCCAGGACAGGAACGAGACGCTCTCCTTGCCGGTAAGCTACCTCCTGCGCTGGAAATGCCAATCGCCATTCATGAATAAGATCTGCTGCATCCTGGTTCAGATCCAGGGCTTCCAGGTCGATGTGGCTGCATTGGAGCCAGGGAATCTCATGTACCAGGCTCTTAAGAAAACCTGAGATCGGCGAACGCTCCACTGCCACGCGGTCCTCGCGGCCGGTGGCCTGCCCGAGACCGGTGACCGCCAGCAACCGCATCCGGGAACAATTCCGCCTGTCCAGGGCCTGAATCAACAAGAGAAGTTGGTAGACGCCTCGCCGGAGGCAGTGCTCCATCGATTCCCCGGTCAACGGCACATGGAGTAGAGGATAGCCCGGGAGATGGATAATCTCCGTTATGGAGCCGGAACTACGTTCCACATCGTCCAGGAGCCGGGAATAATGGCCGGGTTCACCAGGATCGATCATATAATGACATTCTGAAATTTGCTTGAATTCGGAACCATTCGTCACCCGTACCGCCACGCCGTCCAGCAACGGAATCGACGCCTCCGCCAGCCCCGCGTCGTCGGCAAAGACGATGATGCAATCCGAAGCCCTCCGCATTCCTGCCGGTCCCAATCGCCGCTGCCGCCATTGGTGGGAGAAAAACCAGCGGGGAATTGTGGACTTGTTTTCCAGCGCGATATCGATTTTTTTGAGAATATGCGCGAAATCCCCTTCTTCGAACCGCGTCACCAATTTGGAACGCTGAATTTTGCCGATGGAGGTTTTGGGAATATCCTCTTTGGTGACGGGAATCACGAAATCCGGGTGGATCCCCACCTTCTTGTTGACTGTGGCGACGATCTCTTTGGTTTGTTCCACAATGGCCCGGAAGTCGGTCAGGGAGGAATTGTAAAATATAGCCAGTTTATCGCCTACCTTGCCGGCGGGACGCACGGCGCACGCAGCAGTGAAGGAGAGTTCGACTTCGGGAACTGTCTCGACGGTTGATTCGATGTCCCCGTTATTGTAATTCACGCCGTTGATGATGATGACATCCTTCACCCTGCCTGTGATGGTGAGCCCTTTT
>JAHELQ010000061.1 GCA_024644125.1 Candidatus Aminicenantota bacterium
CGGCGCATCGCCATCACCGCCTATTATTTTGCTGTGGGTGGGACGGTGCAGGATGTCGTAAAAATATTGAAACTCATGATCCCGTTCGTCCCAGGTGCGCAAGGATTTTCCAAGAACATTGATTAACAACCAACGCTTCCCGGCATCCATGCTGTTTTGATATACCCGGTTGCCCCACATATCGTATTTGTACTGCATCACTGTATTTCCGCGGGCATCCATTATTGTTCGTAGATTACCCTCGATATCTAGGTTCGCTATGGTAAAATAAAATTCATCTGCAGCAGTGGTTACGCTTTTATTATGCACAACTGATAAGACAGGTCTTCCCAATGGGTCAAAATGTTGTGTATTTGGAGTGTTAGCATGTTTGGCAGCTTTATCGGCGGCAATTTTTTCTCTTCCGGGATCTTTGCCTTCTGCTATCAGCTCGGCATCAATAAGGCCATTGGTGCGATTAAAATACCAGGAAGAGTCCGTCACTGTATCGTTGGAGTCATAGATGCTCTGCTTCCATGTGCCAAATTCGGTTTTGGTAAAAGTAGCATCCGGCATTTCGGTTTTTATAAGCCGTCCCATAGCATCATAAAATAGGATGGGAGTAACCCCGGTTTCCACTAACTCTTTCAAGTCTTCGTAGTTATGAGTTACAGAGAAATAGGGTTCGTATTGCTTCACGGCATTGCCTTTGTTGTTCAATATTGTTCTTCCATTGCCAATCCAGCGAAGTTGTTTTGGGACAAGCGTGGAAGTGTCAATTTCGGAAACTGTATAGGTATCATCAGGATTGACTGTTATCTGTTTGGCAATCCCTGGCTCTGCCTGAACTTTTTTCATCACCACTTGTCCCAAACCGTTAGAATATTCAAAACTGAGTTGAATAGGTGACTTATTGTTTTTCTTGAAATGTTCTTCACGAAAAATGGAGACAACCACTACCGGTTTCCCAGAGCTTCCATATGCGTCAAAATTATATACATATCGCGCGGTCGCGTGCTGCGATAAATTCTTGCCATACGTAACCAATAGATCGGATACCGGGGCATTGAAGAAATCATCAATCAATGTGTTTTCAGCAGGAGAAGAATACTCATTCAGTCCTGTGAGATCATCAGCTTCATCACCCTTGCCAAACAGTGCCATCGCTTTTACTAATCCTAGTTCATCCACCAAAACTTCAGAAATATTTTCATTAGGATCTTTCAACCTTTGTGGTGAAAGGGTACGGAAATTGAAAAGGTCAACCCTTGTTTTGTTGCCGAAATCATCTTCTGTTTCTTCAATAAAAAGAAAGTAGTCTCTGTAATATTCCACCTTTGTTTTAGCACCGTAGTGATCAATATAAGATATGGGCACATAAAAGCGGCTTTGCGCATCGCTCGCTATCTCCATTCCTTCTATGTACCGCAATGCGCCTGAGCAAATCCACCAGTATTCATCGCCTTCACTGTGAGAAAATTTACCTTCCGACATCAGGCCGGCATTAACCTTTGTACCAAAAATATCTGCAATAAGGGCCGGTGTATAAGCCAATTGATAATTTTCAAAGGTGAGTCCTTTCGATTCTATTTGATATAAAGGCAAAGTGCCGGTGAGATCATTTTTATAAAAAGTGGTTCGAATATGCTCAATCAATCTTTTTTGGGAAGTTCCGGGGGCAGGATTGATCTCTGTTTGATGGTAATCCACTTCATTGGCAGTAGAAAGAATATTCTCAAACTCATCTACTGAATACAATGATTTGGTTTTTAATACACCTTTCAGTTCATAAGTTAGTTGTTCCGATAACATTCGTAAGCGATATTCATTCGCAGTATTTACATCGTTGTGAGTGAACCTTTTTTGCACAAATGAAATCAACGTTTTGTTCTGGGCTTCTTTTGTTTCTGTGGGTAAAGAAGCGTCAACCGACGTTCTTGGATAAACAACTGAAGCCGACTCCAATACATTCCCATACTCATCGAATTTAATATTCAGATTATGAGCGATACGTGGATCTTCCGCGTTACGCTCGTAGCTGTAAGTGATAACTTCGCAATCTTTCACTGTAAAAACAGCGTGTTCATTGTTTCCTTTAGGCTGCGACAATTCTAAAACATAATTGTGTTCAGCAACATTATATGGTGTTAACTCCCTTTGGATTTGTTCAGGCGTGGCGCCGACCAATGGAGCGTCATTAGCAAATGTTTCGGTACGCAACGCCTTGCTTTTGCATGCTCGATAGGCTTCCCGCCATTCTTGCCCACTGAGATGATTCATAATAGACGAGCCAATTCCAGGGGCGGCAATGAGTTGAGCGTCAGGCAATGGCGTTTCAGGATTTACTACAGGAAAACCCGCTCGGCTCATCTCTTCATACCAATACTCATGGGCAAATTGGGTAAGGATTTTTCCCCTGTTTATAAACGCGCCTGTATGAAACCACCGTTTAACAATCACTGGCTCTTGATGCAACTCCTGCTCTACAATCGTGTTAGAGCCGCCCTTAATCCAATGTTCATATTTCTCTGAATCAGTCTGTTCCACCATGCCGAATCCTCTAAATTCCCTTTCGGCGTGGTCGTAATAACCATGATGGTATTTATATGCGCTAACGAAACTGCAGCCGGAAATTGTATCTCTTATTACGGTTTTCGAGACGCAATGAACTGGGAAATGCAGTTTGGTAATCCATGGTTTACCTGCCAATTTGTCCTCGATATAAAACCTGGTGGAGGGAGTATATTCAAGCGAAACCTCTTTCCCCAGATTGTTTTTGTAAGAGGTCATGATATGCGGTTTTTCGCTGTTCATAATATCAATATACTTCAATGGCGCTCCAGCGTCTTTTGACAGGGCGCTTGACCAAACGATGCAAGCCATGCCATTGCCCAGTAGATCGGTAACCGTGATTTTCGCTTGGTCATGAATTTCCGGGAAATTAGTTATTTCAAAAGGTGCGAGGCTGAAAGAATTTCCGCTTAAATTCATCCAACAGCTAAACTTGTTTTTTCCTAGATAAATGATATCCGTGGAGCCGGAGCCGTCGATATCCGCCAGACGTATATAAGCTGGATTGAACGTTCCATGATGGTCAAATACCGGGGCGCGATCCATGCCGACTTTTTCCCCGAAATTCCCATATCCACGGTTAGGCCAGTAACAAACCTCCCCATTTCGAATCCGAACGATGTCCACCAAACCGTCGCCGGTCATATCCGCAAGGTAAACGGTTTGTCCTGGATCGGCGAATACCACATGCGGACCTGCCTCTTCGTCAGAGGGCCTGGCCACTTTTTTAGCAGCTTCGTATCCCATTTTTCCTAAGGACTTGTACCAGGTAAACACGTGATCTTCCGTTATCAAGAGTTCCGGTCTGCCATCGCCATCAAGATCGAGTACACGGATATTTTCATCCACCATATCTATATTGGGTAAATTTTTAAATGCTCTAAAATCCTGCCACTCTTCTTCATCGCTCATTTCAAAATACCCTCTGAGTTCGTCGCCAAAACTAACAATCTGTTTCCTTCCGTCCGCATCCAGATCCAACAATTGCACCATTGATCCCAGACCGATGGAAGATGGTTTTGGGGAGATTAATTTGCCGGGTTCAAATTTGCCGTTGCCTAAATTACGTTTATAAAACCACCCATTATTTTGCTCAGTCAATATGCCTGATAGCCCTTCGCTGAACAAATCGGTAAACTGATATTCGGATTCGTCCAGGCCTATGGGGGGGGTCTCCAGATATTCAGAAGCGATAGTTTTCACTTCGCCGCTCCAGGAGCTCTTTTGATATTCAAACTCCATGGGTGGAAGGCTTTTATGTGTGTAAGAGCCATCCGGCTTTTTAATATAACCAAACTGTGAAACAGATTTTAGGTAGGTGAAACTTTCCGCTGTCGAAGTGTCATACTGAAAATTCAAAGATTTCACAAGCGCTGAACCACCGGGCAATTCGTTGAAATAATGAAAAAGCAAAATTCGCTCACATAGCCGGGTGGTTCGTATTTCAAAACCGGATCTATAATCTGAAAACGCGTCTTTACGGAAATTCCAGGCGCCTGTCACATCGTAAGGCGCATTGGGATTGTGTTCGCCATAATCAAACACTGTCTGGAAAAAATAATCTGTTTCAGGAGGGAATGCCGCATTGAAGGACTTGTAGGGCGTTTTATTGCCATATAATATCTTCTTTAAATATAGATTGGTATAGTTGATACTGCCACTCTCATGACGGTTACGGTTATGTAAAAACGCGTCGTTAAATCCAGCAATATTTTCTCTCTTGTATACATATTGGGAACAATTGCCCTTGTCATCAAAGACAAATTCCGGCAACCATTCAAATATTCTGTCGATATCCGCTGGATCAGAGATTCTGGACGCGACGCTCCAGCCATAAAGTGTCGTAACATTTTCTTTGCTAATTATCCGCCACTTGATTTCCCTCGACGCTTTATGAGACCACCGCTCAATCCGGGCAAACAAGCCTTCGATTCGGGGTTTATAAAATCGAATAGTATATGCGCCGTCTTCTGAATCTATTTCGTTGATCATAAAATTCCCGTCTGTCCCCTTCCGAAAACTGCCATCTGGCTCTTTGCTATACGCAGGAACAAGGTCTTCCGCCTCGGAAAACACGAAGGTGTCTGAATCTATCCCATCCAAATATTGAGGGAGTCTTTTGTCGGTTTTTCGTTTAATAGACGGTAAGTTCAGCCCCCACCCTAAACCGAAAACACTATTTCCGGAGCCGGAATTATATGATAGATTCAATGAGGGAGATGCGCCGCGCGCCGAAGAAAAAGGAATTGGGATGGAAAAAATAGCTGTCCCATTTACCGCGTTCACAGAAAATGTCTCGTCAATTCCTTTAATGGCCCCACCTCCCTTCGGCAAAGAAATCGAAGGGATCTCAATGGCATTTGATTTTGTTTTTCCCCCCTCTGTACTAAAAAATTGGGAGGAAGAGTTTTGGTTTGCGGTTTTTTTTTTCATTTTATTTCCCTTGAGTTTTAATACCAATATTAAAAGTACGGATGCTTTTTACCGGATTCCCTTATGAATAAATAAGTCTAGCCCCGGCAACCTATATTGACT
Source organism: Candidatus Aminicenantota bacterium (assembly GCA_024644125.1). GTDB lineage: Bacteria > Acidobacteriota > Aminicenantia > UBA2199 > UBA2199 > JAHELQ01. Next base: position 5,086 of record JAHELQ010000061.1, read on the forward strand.
CTTTTTAACGCAAGCTTCCGCTATTTAAAGCAACGTCAATTCACTTTCCTTTCCCCATCTATACTACCAGTGCATTTTAAATCCGCGTATACTTTTTAGATTGAGCCGATTCGTGTTATAAACGAGCAATTTCCAATTCCATCAGCTCTTGCGTATCAAGGTTTCACATTCACATTCAGCAGTATCATCAAAATCGTTACTTAGTCATTACCATCATTAGCACTAAATGTCAATGACATCTACGCAAAAAAATATTTCCCCTACCAATAGCTGAACTGTTAAAATAGATGTAAGCTTTCAAATTAATTTTTTTTAGTAAATAAATGCAATAAATAGATATATAACATCAAAATACCGGATGTAAATATTCTCACATTCAATGTTTTTGTATAATTTAGAATGACTTTGATTTTGTAAAATTGCTATTTGTATAGATTCATAAAGATGTCCTCGCCCAGTTACCACAGAGACGAGGATACCTGGGGGATTTGGTGGAAACTATTCTAAGCAGCAAAACCTTGTTGATTCTCGAGCCAGAATGTAAATCAGATATTCCTGGAGCGAGTCTGGATCCTGGAGAGTTTGGAGTTTGGGGACAGGCTTGAATGCCACTAACTTAAGGCATTGTTCCCCTTTTTATATTTCCTCCTGTGCCTGAATTCGATAAACTCTTTTCTTGGGGCGGTTAGCAATTGGTAAGTGGAGTTGAACCTTCGTTTGATCGTAAGCGCCAATTAATCCCATCTTCCCTTAATTGATTTTTTATGCCATGTTTATCCTGGTTGTAAAATTTGGAGGTATTCATGGAGACGGGCGTGGGTCGCAAAACCAAAAAGCAGATTTTTTCGGAGAAGTTGCAGGAAAAGTGGCGACCGATCATTCATCAATGGAGAGAAAGTGGCCAGACTCAGAGGGAGTATTGCAGATCACACAAACTTAACTTCGATCAATTTACGTATTGGAAACGGAAATTTTTGGGAACAACCCAAACCCGAGACCCAAAGCTCGTGAAAGTGTTCGACAGCGATTTGGACAAAGGCTTGCCCTCCACGTCTCAGGAACCTCAACAAGTAGGCTCTGGAGTTCGAGTGTTCTTCAGGGATTTTTGCCTGGAAATGAAGCCTGACTTTTCAGAAGAGATGCATCTTAAGGTAGTGCAAACTCTGAGGCGGGCTTAATGTGGGCTCCGGCTCCGGGTTTGAAAGTATATTTGGCCATGGGCGAGACGGATATGCGCAAATCTGTAAATGGACTGTCGTTGATCGTCAGCGAAGTGTTGGAGCAAGATCCATTCAATCGTAAAAATCCTTTACTGGGACCGTAACGGATTTTGTCTTTGGTATAAGCGACTGGAAAAAGAGCGTTTCAATTGGCCCCGCGACGAAAGTGAGTTGAAGGTGATCGGCCCTCGCCAATTGCAATGGTTGTTGGATGGATTGGAGATCGAACAAACCGGTATACAATTACCCGGGGAAAAACAAGAGCTACTGATCCTGCGTCCTGATTTTCTTTATAAAGATTTTTTAGTGCAAATTGGATGGAATTTTCGGAGGATTGAGGAAAAATGCGCCTGGAGGGATTCGAACCCCCAACCTTTTGATTCGTAGTCAAACGCTCTATCCATTGAGCTACAGACGCGATTTCCCGTAGATTATAATACCATTTTGGCATTAATGCAAGTGCTAAATGGCATTTTTGTTTTCCACGATTCACAAAAACCCATTGTTACATGCTTTCCGCCTCTTTTTACCGCGAATGCCTGTAAACGCTGGCGCAGGGTTAATCGAGAACTTTTGTGATATTGATAAAATCCGACCACTGGATGGCCGGCCAGGTTTCACATGATAACGCTCCGTTGGCGCGGGTGATCATGGAAACTTTGGCCGCGCTTTCATCGTTGGCGGCTTCGTAGATATCCATGAAATCATAGGGACCCAACAAGGCGTAGTGGCCGTGCCATTTGACATCGGGGCACAATTGATCCACTTTGTGTTTCCACTCCTTGCCGATCGTCTCCCGCCGTTTCATATCACTGCAAATTTCCGGTGTCAACCGGGTCATCAATACATACAATCCCATCTCCTACCTCCTAATCATAAAGATATGCCGTTTTTTTGAATATTCAAATAAAAAGTGATATAGTATTTTTTTAAGGCACATTTCTGGAGGTGTTTGAATGGAATTAGAACTGGTTGACATCGAAAATCCGGATGAGTTGAATCTCATCCTCGGACATTCCCATTTTATTAAAACCGTAGAAGATATCCATGAAGCAATGGTGAATACTGTCCCGGGCGCAAAGTTCGGCCTGGCTTTTTGCGAGGCGTCGCAGGACCGGTTGATCCGCTGGAGCGGTACTGACGAAGCCCTGATCGGATTGGCGCAGGACAATGCAAAAAAAATAGGGGCCGGTCACAGTTTTATTTTGTTCATGAGAGACTGCTTCCCGATCAATGTATTGCGCATCATCAAGCAGGTGCCCGAGGTATGTCGCATTTTTTGCGCCACGGCAAATCCGCTTCAGGTGATTGTTGCCAAAACGGATCTAGGGCGCGGTATCATGGGAGTCGTGGATGGATATTCGCCTTTGGGTATCGAGAAGGACGACGACATAAAAAAACGCAAAGATTTTCTGAGAATGATTGGATATAAGTTTTAATCCTCGTCTATTTGATTTTCTCGAGGAATTTTGATATAACCTCTCTTTGGTTATTGAACCACTTTAGTTTACCGAAGGTGCCTCATGAAAAAACTGAATCTGTTTTGCTTTCCATACGCCGGCGGATCCGCGGCCGTGTTCAATTCGTGGCGACGCTACTTGCACCGTCAAATCGAGCTTGTGGCCGTTGAATTGGCCGGCCGGGGAAAACGCATTTACGATCCCCTATACAATGATCTCGATGAAGCGGTGGAAGATGTGTTCGGTATTATTAAAGATAAATTGAATGAAGCGCCCTACGCCCTCTTCGGGCATAGTATGGGCGGCGTCATCGCGTATGAATTGGCGCAAAAAATCCGCCAGTTACCGTGCGCCCAACCGGTCCACATGTTTTTTTCAGGCCGCGGAGCACCCCATATCGCAGCGGAAGACGACGATCCATACTGGCATTTGCCCGATCATGAGTTCAAGGAAAAGATTCTTGAACTCGGCGGCACGCCCAGAGAATTTTTCGAGCACCCAGAGTTGTTGGAGGTCTTTCTTCCTCTGCTGAAAAACGATTTCAAGATTGCCGAATTGTATCGCGGATCGGAAACCGTCAAGCCCCTGGAAACCGACATCACAGTATTCATCGGCAAGGAAGAAGAGGTGACTTCGGAACGGATTATCGGTTGGAAAACCCATTCGCAAAGGCTTTGCTCCTTGCATTTTTTCAACGGCGGCCATTTTTTTATCAATGAACAAACCCAAAAAGTAGTCAAAATTATTAACAATACGCTATTGGAAGAATTGCAACGGCACACCCCCCTATAAACCAATCTATAAACCTAAAAAATGTAGGTTTATAGGGCGTAAATGACAATTATTCGTCTCCGATTTGACAAAATTTGTCAAAATATTCCCCACTATATTTTCGAAAGTGCCGATAACAAATGTTTTTACATTTCTCTCCCTGGCAAAAATCTTGCTTGCTAATTAGTACGGAGGTATACAATGAAAAAGTTTGCAATTTGTATAGCATTGCCCCTTATCCTTCTCCTTACTTTTGGGGGATGCGATTTCTACTCGGACAAAGATAACGACGGTCCAACCGCCAACGATACCGCCCGAGGCATTTTTACCATGACCGACGCTCCCAGCGACGATTTATCGGTACTCCAGGTCGAGTTGACCGAGATGAAAATCAAGGACACACTCGAGAATGAAACAGTAATCTTTACCGAAGTGGAAGGTAATACCTTTATCCTGAACCTACTGGACCTGCAAGGAGTGAATGAACTTCTCGGCAGCGTTCCACTGGCGCCGGCAATATACAAAGAGATCAATCTTTCCTATAAAAACGCTATGGCTCTGGACAACAATGGTAATCCGTTGACAATATTACCACAGCATTTTGGAAGCATCAAAATGTTGCTAAATCCTTATGTGACCGTATCTGAAGAGAATGTCTACTTCCAGATCGATTTTGATGTGAATAATTCCGTATCCAATGTCGTCAAGGGCAAACACGGTAGTTTGATGTTGATGCCCACATTGATCGTCAAAATCAACAACGTCGAAGACGGCGATTGCCAATTGGACGAATTAAAAGGCGAAGTGATCTCGGTCGATTCCATGTCGTTGGTGGTGATGTTCAACGGAAACGAATTGAATGTCGCTCTGACCGACAGCACAGTGGTGGAAGTGGATGAATTGATCATGAATCCCACCTATCCAAACTTCGATCTAACCGCTCTTCTTTTCCCGGGCAATACCGTCGAGATCAAGGGAACACTCGATACCGAGACCAACACTGTTACCGCCACATCGATCGAGCGGAAATTCGATGACGAAGGGGTTGAATACAAGGGTATCATTCTGGCGACCGGCGAGACCACCTTCGATTTGATGGTACTCGACGCCCTGGATTCAGGTCTCGAGATCGGTTCGATCCAGACAGTGACAATCACCGAGGACACATTCATTTTCTATTGCGATCCTTACACGCCCGCGATCCAGGAGATGTTGGCTGTGGGCCAGAGGGCCAAAGTGCTGGGAAGCGGCGACGACCTCTCCCAGGCGGAAAAAGTCAAACTCTGCGAGACCAAACTCAAAGGCACTGTTGTCTCAGTCAATCCGGAATTGAATCAAATCACGATGAATGTCGAATGCATCTGCGGAGTCAATGTCGCTAGCATTCCCAATTTTGTGAATCCGATTGTGGTGGAGTTCGAGAACGGCTTCCCCACGGATGTAGTTGTGGATGATGAAATCAAGGTGGAAGGTCATTTCAACCGAGTGACTATCGGAGTCTTCACGGCAGTAAGTTACGAGATCGAAAATGAAGACGACGATGACGAAGGAGAAAACGACGGCAGTCACGGAACAGTGGTGGGCAAGATTTATTCGCTCGTTACTACGGCCCCTCTGGTAATCACCATTACCCGCGGCGGCGAAGGCGGGAATATGGATGGTAGGACCATCACCGTAGAAGTGACGACGGGCACGGATTTGATCGAACGCCAGCAAACCGGCAATTCCACCAAATCCATTACACAAGAAGAATTCATCGAAGGCATCAATAACAAGACCTATTGGAAATTGAAAGCCGACGGCACCTATTCGGACGGCAAATTGATCGCCGGAAAAATAATCGCCGATATCAAAAAGAAATAAGCCCATACATCCATTTTTTGAAACGCCCCCCATCATCGCAGGGGGCGTTTCGCTTTTAAGGGGAGACACAAAAAATCGCTGAAACTTTACGTTTGGGTAATGTTATCGTATAATCTGAACCTACAAGAGAGGTAACCATGACGAGATTACGTTTTGCACCGTCTCCCACCGGATTTGTGCATGTGGGAAATGCCAGGACCGCTCTATTCAATTTTTTGCACAGTAAACATTCGAATGGTCAACTGGTACTGAGAATCGAGGACACCGATCTGGAACGTTCTAAAAAGGAATACGAAGATAATTTGATAAAAGACCTCCGGTGGCTTGGGATTGTCTGGGAAGAAGGACCCGATAAAGGTGGAGCCGAGGGACCGTACCGCCAATCGGAACGAACCGGCTTGTACAACGAGTACGCCCATAAATTGATCGATGCCGGAAAGGCATATTATTGTTTTTGTACTCCGGAAGAGCTGGAGAAACAAAAAGAAGAGGCGATCGCCGCGGGGCGGCCTCCGGGATATTCGGGGAAATGCCGGAACATTCCGTTGGCAGAGGCGGAAAAAATGATAAAAGCCGGCCAGGAGGCTGCAATCAGGTTCGCCATTCCGTCCGGTGTAGCGGTTACATTCCAGGATCTGGTACGGGGGGAAGTGACCTTCGATTCCGATCTTCTTCACGATCTGGTCATCATACGCTCCAATGGTATGCCGGCGTACAATTTTTCCGTGGTGATAGACGATCATTTGATGAAGATAGATCTCGTGGTCCGGGGCGAGGACCATCTCTCCAATACCGCCCGCCAGGTATTGTTGTACCGCGCGTTCACGTTTCCGCTGCCGAAGTTCGCCCACCTATCGATGGTGATGGGAGCGGATAACTCCAAACTTTCCAAGCGTCACGGTTCAACCTCCATTTCCCAATTCAGGGAGCAAGGTTATTTACCGCAAGCGTTGTTCAATTATCTGGCGCTTCTGGGTTGGTCTCCCGGGGACGAGACAGAAATTATGAACGCCGACCAATTGGCCCGCAAGTTCAATCTCGAGAAGGTATCGAAGTCCGCGGCGATATTCGATTACCAGAAATTGAAATGGATGAACCGGGAACATATTCGTTTGTTGGATCATCTCCAATTGGGCCGCGCGTTGGAACCTTTTTTGCGGCAAGCGGGTTACTCGTTCCCGCCGACAGATGAACAATTGCAATGGATCGGGAAGACAGCCTCGGTACTCTCCAGCTATACTTATTTGTTGGGAGAGATGGCGGGGGAATTCGGACAATTTACATCCATCGAGTTTCCCGAAGGCATGGTACGGGAATTGCGGGATAACGAACGGGCTTACACAGTCATTTCCCGCGTCTACGAAGCGATTGCGCAGATGAAATCGCCGGTGGCGTTTCAGGAAATCGTAACCATTACGAAAACCATCCAGAAGGAGACTGGAATCAAGGGCAAAGAGCTCTATCATCCGATTCGTTTGGCTCTTACTGGAAAGGAATCGGGTATCGAATTGAGCGATTTTATCCCTATCATCGAGGAAGGTTCGATTTTACCGCTTACTCCCGCTGTGCAAAACATGAAATCGCGGTTGGAAATGATCGTAAAATGAATATATCGACACTGAACGCTTTGATCGAGGCCCTCAAGGCAGGGCAGGCCGTCAACAAAGTTTTGATCAGCCGCAGTAAACAAGACCGGAAAGTAGATCTTATCAAAAAAATGTGCAAGCAGAACAACATCATGTTCCAATTGGTGCCGCAGGAAGCCATCGACCGCAAAGCCGGGGCTAAAAACCAGGGAGTGTTCGCGGAATTGTCACCGATTCGTTTCTATGAGTTGCAAGAGATCATCGACGCGGCAAAAAACGGATTTATCCTGGTTTTGGATCGGATCAACGATACCGGAAACATGGGCGCCATGATCAGAACCGCTGTTGCTGCGGGTGTAGACGGCATCATCATCTCCAGGCGGGATTCCGCCCCGGTAAACGAGACCGTGTTAAAAACCTCGGCCGGGACATTGATGAAGGCGAAGATTTGCCAGTCAAAGAACTTGTCCCAGGACCTCGATACCTTGAAAAGCGAAGGCTTTTGGGTTATCGGAACAGAAATGAGCGGATTTGTCCCGTATTATGATTATGATTTTTCTTACAAGACGGTTTTGGTGATGGGGAGTGAAAATAGCGGAATGTCGCCTTTGCTCAAGAAAAAAGCTGACCAGTTGATCTCGATTCCCCACTCCCGGGACGTTGAATCACTGAACGTCTCAGTGGCCGCCGGTGTGATATTGTTTGAAGCTCTCCGTCAAAAGAAGAAGGATTAGGTACGAAGGGCCGGATTGACCGGCCCGTTGCGAAAAATTATTCCACTTTTCCTAAAAGGTCCGAACGGGAAATGATCAGGTGTTTGGCGCCATCGATCTTAATCTCTTCTCCGGCATATTTACCGAAAATTACTTTATCGCCGACTTTGATGAGTCCCTGAAGTTCCTCGTCGGTTCCGACAGCCACCACTTCGCCGATTACCGGCTTCTCTTTCGCTGTGTCGGGAATAATGATGGAACCTACTTTTTCTTCATTTTCTATCGGTTTTACCAGTACTCTGTCATCTAACGGTTGAATTTTCATACATAACCTCCTTCTATTTTTGTATATATTTTCATACTTAATCACATGATATTTTAGACTGAATTTTTAACACATTTTCACCTGCTTGTCAACCTAAGAAGGGGAGAAGCGCAACCGGAAAACCCTTTAAAATAAAGGCTTTCATCGCTATGACGGCGAGGCGCCCCCGCATCTCCTTGCCGGGTCACCGGCGTTCGGACAGATTCTCGAACTCCCGGATGGTCTGAATGGCGATTTCTCTATAAATTCCGGTGAGACGGGGGAGAAGATTCTTCCATTTCTCAATCGATTCCGCTGACGGAATTCCGGTAGCGGCCGGGTGCCAGGAGCCAGAATAAAAATACCCTTTCATCGCCAATTGAGCGAACTCCCGCTGGATAGTATCGGGCGGACTTTTTTCCAGAAGGCGCGGAACATCGGGTAAAACTTCAGAGGAAGCGACTTTCGCTTCCTCTCGATGCTGAAGTCGAGTTCGCACTGCCTCCTTTTCCCTTTTTTTACCGGTTTTCAGCTCGTCGGCCTTCGCAATCTCGCGCCCGTCCCGAAGATGCGCCTCGGATTCCTGGATTTCCCCTTTGTCCGCCGGAGGCGCCTCATTTTCAAGTTTTTGCGCTTCCTGACTCTCCCGAACGACTGGTTTTGCCGCAGAGGCAAGGCCAGTCGAGAATCGATCGGCGGCATCGTCAAATTCCTTTTTTTCGACGGCTTTCGCTTTTTTTCTGGATTGGGCTTTTTGTGGAACCGCGACTACGGGGGCGGGAGGCGTCGCGGTTGAATCTTTTGCGATTTCTTTTTTCTCCGGCGATTGGCGAAATTCTTCAGCCAACCGTCCGACGCTCTTCGATTCCGCCTGTTCCACCATTGGCAGAGACGCATCGTCTCGTTTCAATTGCAGACCGCTTCGATACACGACAAATACTGAGGCAACAATGATCAGGACGCTGGCGGCCATGGCCAACGGGCGAAAAATAGTAGACCGTATTTTCACCTGCGGACGTGTCAATTTCATTGTTAGCATATAGACATCATAACAATCGGCGCAGGATGAAACATGCCGTAGGAGGCGGTCCCGCTCCGCGCCCTGGAGCCGTCCCTCCGCCAATGCGGCGATATCTTCGGCGGATGGACACGATTCTCCATTTCGCAGCTTCAACTCACCAGCCAGAAACCGGCCTAATTTATCTTTATCTTCCGTCATGATCTGCACTCCAATCACTCGTAGTTATAGTCGGACATGGGGCGAATTTTTCCCATTTAAAACAACTCATTGATATCCACCCCCTGGAGCGACAGCGTCTTCCGGCATTTTGCCAGAATATTACCGATCCTCTTGTAAACCGCCTTTTCGTCGATATTCAATACCGAGGCGATCTCGGGAATTTTTTTGGGAGTATCTTCTTCATCGAATCCGAATCGCATTCTCAGGATCAGCCGCTCTTCGCCCGAAAGACCATCCATCAGATCCCCGAAGACCCGCTCGACCTCCTCTCGCTTTTTCGTATCAATGAAGAGTTTCTCCGGATTGGAACCGGTATCCGGGACCACTATCTCAAACGACTCGCCGCCGCCATCCACAGACGACAGGAATCCTTTCTTGATATCATTGCCATCAGAGGGAATTCCGGCTGAACCTTTGATTTTATCAATAGCTTCCAGCAACACCCCATCCGTGGGGACAGGCAATCCCCGGTGGAGGAAATCCTTCTGCACCTCCACAATAGACAACCCCTGCCGGAAGACGATGTTGTATACTTTTTCACCAATCTTCCCCATGGCGGCAGCCCGTTCCTTCTCACGGATTCGTCCCTTCTTTTCCCTCACCATATCCACCGCCTGGCGGGATATGATTGCGGACAAATAGGTTGTTAATTTGGATTTACCTTGAAATTGCCGTAAAATCTGAAAATCTTTCTCTTTCAATTTGTCCAGGACCCGGTTGGAAAGCTCCAGGCTCTCATTTTCAATCAGGATATCGAATTCTTCAGAATGGGTGGATGGTAGTTTAGACAGTTGCACCCGTACCGCCCGCCGACATTGGATTTCAATGTATTCCAGGTTTTCCCGGACCATTTCCCGGAATCTTTCTCCAGATGCCGGAATCCCTCCCTGTATTGTTTCGATCGCCCTAAAAAACCTGATTATCTTGTGGTTCATCCCTGATTATTATAATAGAAACGAGTGGATTTGGCAAAATAATTATGTTTTGACTTCCCTTTATAGATATGGTAAAAGAAGAGTAAAAGATGACAAGGGGGCACCATGGTGGTAAGCTTCAATCAACCTGCATTTATCCCCTGGGGAGGATTTTTTGCCCGCCAGATGGTTTCGGATACGATGGTTTTGCTGGACGACACTCTATTCGCCCGCGGATTTACATTTGTGAATAAAAACCGTATCAAAGGACCGCAGCAGGAGGTCTGGCTCACAGTTCCGGTAAGAAAAAAGGGATTGGGGCGGCAAAAAATCTCCGAGTTGGAAATCCACAACAAACAATTTTGGCGGGAGAAATTCGCCGCAACCCTGTACCACATGTATGGCCGATCGATGTTTTTCGACGACATCGCCCGGCCCCTTATCGCAGTCGCCAATGACGAAAATTCTGAATTTACAGCTTTGACTAACGGGACGCTTGACATATTGAAGGCAAACCTCGGCATCGAGAATGGATTTTTTTACCAATCCGCCCTTGGGGTGACGAAGACGGGGATTGATCTGTTATTGGAAATCACGCGGAAGTTGGATGCCGACGAGGTGATTCTTCCTTTCGGGGCGCAACATAGCCTTGAATGGCGGAGATTTGAAACAATAGGGATCAAGGTCTGGTTTCTAAAATATATACCTGTGGTGTATCCGCAATTTTGGGGGCGTTTCAGGGCAAATTTATCGGCTTTAGATTTATTGCTTTGCATGGGGCCCGAAAGCAAGAGGGTGATCAAGGCGGGTACCCAACTGATTCAATTGTAGCCTTTTTTGCGTACCGCCCCTGTCATGGGGACAAAACGGACGGCGCCCTGTTTTTTTATGATGTTTTTTCCCTTTTTTTTAATGAACAACGTCAATTCCTGGTAATAATCGGTCTTTT
>JAHELQ010000502.1 GCA_024644125.1 Candidatus Aminicenantota bacterium
TTCGTAAAAACGCCACGTCATCGATGACGACAAACACGATCGAGACACCGTCCGGTCCGCTGACAACGGCGTTGGCCGGAACCGCCACTGCATTGGTAATCCGATCCGAAATGATCCTGACTCTTACAAACATTCCGTGTTTTAACAAGTTGTTATCGTTTGCAAGTTTAACCTTTACCTTAACGGTTCGGCTGTTGACATCGATCACGGGGCTGATGAGATGAACCCTGCCCTGAAAGGTCATTCCAGGGTAAGCATCTGCCGTGACGATGGCATGCTGACCCAAGGCGACCTGTCCAAGGTTGGTTTCATTTACGTCTGCCGTTGCATAGACGGTCTGGGTTCCCATGAGGGTCACAATGACGGAATCAGAGGCCTTGGTGCGCTCCCCTTCCCATTTCCACTGGGTGGCCACAACCCCGGTTATGGGAGCCTTGATACTGCATTTGTCGAGCTTTGCCTGGATTCCATCCACATCCGCCTGGGCCTTTGCCACCCGCTCTTGGGCTTCCCCATGGCCCCGCGCCGATTTTGCCTGGAGGGATTTTACATTTTCCAGAGATGTCTGATATTCGGTCAAGGCCTGTTTGTATTCAACTTCGGCTCTGTCCAGGTCACTCTGGGTAAGCCCGCCGATGTCGAACAGCCGCTGCTGGCTTTGGAAAAAGTCTTTGCGTTTTTCCATGGACATGCGGCTGCTGTCCACCCGATAGGCGGCGATACGGGCTTCATTCTTCGATTTCACCGCATCGATCCTGGCCAGTTCTAAGATGGCACGGGCCTGCTTCAATTGGACCTCGAGAAGGGTGGAATCGATAACGGCGATCACCTGTCCGCTGGTTACCCCTTCTCCTTCTTCAACCTCGACCGAACGCAACACCCCGTCGATTTCAGCGCTGACGTCCGCCTTGGAAACAAAGTTGATGGTGCCTAGGGTGGAAAGGCTTTTAGAGATATCCAGTTTTTTGGCAGCGACAACCCTGACCGGTATCCGCTCAACAGCCGGTTCTCCGGCGCCGAACGATTGACCCATACCCAAAAGTGCACCCATCGCAACAACAAAATAAGCAATGAAATTCCTCTGTTTCACTCGGCGATCCCCTTCCATTCAAATCTTTTCCCAATGGCTTTATACAACCCTGCCAGGGCAACTCCATTATCATATTGCGATTGAATCCACCGAATCTTGGCTTCAACCAGAGACACCTTTGATTCGAGTACATCGATCTCGGTGGTTTCCTTAAACTTCATTTTTTCTTCCAATATATTTAGCTTCTCTTCAGTATATGCGATGGCTTTTGGGCCGCTTCCATACGCGCAACGGTTTCTCGAAGTTTATTGACAGCGTCGCGCACCTCCTTAATAACACTTTTTTTCAACTTCTCAAGACGTTTGGCTTCGAACAGGTACTCGGCCTTGGTATATTCAAGGCCCACTGCATTGGAGTACCCGTCGAACAGGGACAATTTTACATTGGATACATTGAACTCGTCATCCTCGGCAATAAAATTGAACGGATTTTTATAGAGGGTTCGGTCTGCCAAAGATGAACTCAATTTGGCATCTTTATAGAAAAATGTCAGGGCCAGCCCGATGCTCCACTCCTTGTCTTTTCCCGGAAAATCGTCTCCCTCCCAGGCATAGCTTCCCACAAGGCTGAGCTCAGGAAAGTTCCGGCTTTTTTCCAAATCCATCTTCAACTGGGTTAGATCGACGCTGTCCTGCTGGTTCATGAGGTCCGGCCTGTTTCCAAGGGCATCGGCGATCCATACGTTCATATCCCCCTTTAACGGTTTTATGGGAAATTCATGTTTTACGGCAATGGGCGTCCTGGGGTCCTGTCCGATTCTTTCGTTCAGCGCGGCCAAGGCGGACTCCAGCCCGCCCTTGGCCTTGGCGATCTGATATTCGACCTCGGCAAGCTGGGTTTCCACCTCCAAAAGGTCCACCCGGAGGGCGGCCCCAATGCTCACCTTTTTCTCGAGCATGTCGACGGTTTTTTCGATCTGTCCTTTGAGTTCCACATAATTTCTGAGATTCTCCTGGGCGGACAGCAGCTGATAATATTTTTGGGTCGTGTCTTCCATCACCGCAGTGCTTTTTTCAAGGAAATCGAAATCACTCCGGCTGATCTCTTTTTTACCGATTTCGTATTGGGCCATCAGTGCGCCGCCTTTGTAGAGCGGTTTGTCAAATACCACCTTGCTGTCGTAAAGCGACTCGGATTCAGGGAAAATAGGCCTTCCAAAAAAGTCCAGCTTCGGACCATAGGTGGTTTCTAAATCGATCCGTGGCAAAACCAGCGCCTTGAAGGCTTCATTCTTCAGGAGGTGACCGATGGCGGTCTGGTCTCTGGCCCGGTTGACCTCCGGATCATATTGAACCGCCATATCGATACACGATTTTAGATTTAATATCACAGCCTTTTCGTTGCCTTCAGAGGCATTTACATCCTTAACCGAAAGCAAAAGCAATGACAGAAATAAAATACCTGCCAAAAAGCCAGATAATATTTTCATTCTTGAACCCTTTATAAAAATGTAATGATACAAATAAAACCTATACCGGAATCCAACCGTATCAAGAGATTCTATTAACATGAAGAAAAATCAGTAAATCCTTATGGCCGCAAGTTTCATAAAGTAATTTCCACCTTAGGTCAAGATAATTTTATTGTCAAATCAACTCCATATGGCAACCTATTTTACCATGGATTTTTGCAACGTTTTCAGCAATGAGTTATAATTTTCGGATTTTAACCATTGTTTTATTAAAATGAATTTGGGTTTAATTTTTGTTTTCAAACGATAGGGGAACGATCACTTTCTCGTAACTTTTCATGCGGTGGGAGGCACGTTGTCTGTTAAGCGCCTTTACCGGCAACATCTAGTTGTTTTTTTTCGGGATGAATTAAAAAAACCATTTGACAAAAATTGGAAACTTATATTATGCTTTCGTAGCATTTTCCCAGATTTATTCAGCTTGTTAAACCTTGTTTTCAATCAATACTTTCAGAGAAGCATTTTAAATGATCTATTTCACTAAACATTATAAATGGTTAATTGAAATTGCCCGCCATCATTTAGTAACTGTTGCGAATGTTTTGCCAAATATGCCCCCGACCTGTGTCCATCCATAGAAACTCTGGTCGGGTTTTTTAGTTTATAAAGACACAATCAAACGTTTTATTCAATTGAAAGGAGGTGGAAGACAAGTTTTTTTAACGGGTTTTTCTCTAAGTTAACCTATCATTCTTCATTTCACAAAGGAGGAAAATGGATGAAAAAACGAGCGGCAGTTTTTACAATATTGGCTTTCACCATATGTCTCCTAATCTTTCCTTCTTCGGGGCTGGCAGCCACAGGCGGGGGGGCTTGGGACGCTAACGGAAACTGGCTTGAACAATATGTAGCTGATGACGGCTCTGCATGGGGTACCTGGATTGATGTGGGTGGCACGGAAGATTTCGCGAACGCAACTGGTGATTATTACTATTATTCACTGGCTCTTGACGGAACTGGCAGCTACGTATTCATATGGGATTATAACGTTTTAGATCTAACCGAATACCAATTCATCTATTCAGACGCCACAACCGATTATTATACGATGGAATATCTTCATGAAGACTATACCGGAACTGCCGGAGCCTATTTTAAGGATGAACACCAGGAAAATGACCCACTCTCCGGGTCTTATGACTATGAACTGACTTGGCGAAAGGATTTGGACTTAGATGGCCAATGGTGGGATAGTGACTGGTATTATGTTTCCTGGGACTGGTATGATGCTGGGGAAGGCATCGGAGAAACCGGCTATGAACTTTACAACTGGCACGGTGGAATCCGGGAATACGAAAACAGCTATACTAGCATCAGCGGTTCATTCGAGATCGACTCCGACCGCTACTGGGACACGGATTTGGACGGCAACTGGTACGATAATTACTACACTCAATATTCCAGTTCCTATGACGCCCAGGACGGCTGGGAATACACCGAGTACCACCTCCTGGACCGGATGACCAGTTGGCAGGAATATTATTATTACCTTGAGCAGAACCTGTTTTCCGATGAGATGTATACGTATACATCCCATCGAATTGACACGGACGGTGATGACGATCTGTATGACTACAGCGCCGGTGGTGCATATTATTCCTATGCTGACAGCGGTTTTGAAACTTATGACCAGTATTCATACTCTTATTATCGTATCTATGATCCCT
>JAHELQ010000503.1 GCA_024644125.1 Candidatus Aminicenantota bacterium
GGCGAATGTGATGCAAACACGGCAGGCTCTCATCCACAAGAGCATTGAACATCGCCGTGGTGACAAAAAACAGAGTAACTGCTTCACGATTGATACACTCCCCCAACCGCTCCACCGATATCCTCTGCGAGGAGGTGGGGATCACCAGATTCGCTCCGTTTAAAAACGCGCCATATATATCAAAAACAGACCCGTCAAAGGCGAGATTCGACCACTGGAGCAACCGGTCGGTAGCATGAATTGTGAGATAACCGTTTTCTCTGGCGATCCTCGTTACGGCGAAGCGGGGAATCACCGCCCCCTTCGGAGTTCCGGTCGAGCCCGACGTATAGACGATGTAAGCGGGCGAGCCCAATTCGTTTGATGGAAGCGTGCCGGAAGATTTTATTCCGACGAACGATTCTTCGGCCCGAAAAACAATTCCTTGAAAATCGAACAAACCTTCGGGCCTGTCCCCAACGATGCAGCATGCGCCGCTGTCGTTGAGGATGAACTCGATACGCCTGGAAGGCAGGGATTCATCGAGGGGAAGATACACTGCGCCGGCCAAAAGGATCCCCATCATCGAGAGGATTGCCAGCGCCGGATCAGCCACAGGAACGGCAACCACACATTCGTTGCCCACGCCGCGCGACGCCAGGTCGAAAGCCAGCGATTCCGTTCTTCGCATCAACTCATCGTAGCTCATATGAAACCCCGATGCCGACTGCTGCATAGCCACTCGATCCGGAGTGGCGAGGCATTGTTCCATGAATATGAGAGAGAGCTCCCTGGTCGTCGATATCAAACTCGACGGGCCGGTCAGCCATTGCTCCAGCTCTTTTTTTTGAGCGTGGGATAACAATTCAATTTTGCAGAGCGGCTGCTTCAAAGAAGAGGGCAATCCAGAAGTTAGCCTCGCGAAATGAGCTGCCCAACGCCGGACAGTCTCTTCTTTGAACAGGGCATCGGAATATTCGAATGTCAGAAGAGTTTTATCTCCAGCATCTGTCGCTCCGAGGGTCAGGTGAAACTTTGCGAGACCGGTTCGAACGTCCATCGACTGGAGAGCAAGCTCTGACGAAGATATTGTCGGCGCGGCGACATTGTTCAGGGTGAACATGACATCGAAAAGCGGGTTGTGGGATGGATCCCTCGATACCGTCGCGTGCGCGGCCACCTCTTCGAAGGGAACATCTTGATGCTCGAGCGCCCCCAACACGGTATCACGCACTCGAAGCAGGAAATCTTCAACCGGCATGTGACCCAGAGGCCGCAATCTAATAGCCAATGTATTGACGAACATACCGATACACCGTTCCAGTTGAGGATGACCTCGACCACTGACCGGTGTTCCCACAATGATGTCTTCCTGCCCGCTGAGACGCGACAATAGAATGGAATATGCGGCGACCAAAATCATAAAATAGGTGCATCCCAACGAAGAGGCCAATCGTTTCAGCGAAGCGGTCTCGCCGGAGTCCAATTGGATGTTCACGATATTTCCCGAAAAATTGTGCCGCGACCGCTGGAAATCCGACGGAAGGTCGATTGACTGCGGCGGTTCTCGCAATTCTCGAAGCCAATAATCCAAATGATCTCTATCATCGTGCCAGAACACGGCGTCTTTGTATTGCAATGGCGCCTCCGGTAATTTACCTGTCGAATAAAGCTCGAGAAATTCCTCCATCACTACCGCCAACGAAATTCCGTCGCAAACGATGTGATGGATATCGATCATCAGCAGATTCCCATCTTCCTCGGCCCGAGCCAGCCCCACTCTCACGAGCGGAGCCTCCGAAAGGTCGAAAGGACGGATCCAACGATTGCAGTCCTCTAAGAGTTCTAGCTCGAACTTCACTCGCTTATGTATCCGCTGAACTGGCTCGCCATCAACCTCTTCGAACGAAGTACGGAAGCTGTCGTGCCGTTGAATCAACGCGACGAAGGTTCGTTCGATCTTTGCTTCATCTGGTTCGCTTGCCAGCCTGTACATGAAGGGCATATTGTAAACTGGCCTCTCCCCCACTATTTGCTGCAGAAGGAAGATGCGCCTCTGCGCCGGCGACAGCGGATAATAATCCCTCGCTTCGAGAGGTTCGAACCAGGTTCGCGTTTTGGAAGCGCAGGATGCGATGAATTCCGCCTGCCGGCGAATGGTGGGATGATTGAATATCTCCCGCAGAGGAAATTCGAGCGCGATCTTCTGTTCGATGTGCGAAGCCAGCATCGCCGCCTTCAACGAGTGACCGCCAAGAGCGAAAAAATCATCGGTAACTCCGAAGCAGTCATCGGCGATACCCAATACCCGGCTCCACAACCGTAGCAGTCGCTCTTCCATTTGGTTGGCCGGAAGAACGGGGTCTCGTCGCCCGAAGAACTCGGGTATTGGCAACGCCCCTAAGTCCACCTTTCCGTTTGGGGTGAGGGGGATCTTTTCCATCTGCACGATGAAACCAGGGATCATATACGATGGAAGCTTCGACTGGAGAAAACGCTTCATTTCGTCGCCACTCGTATTTTGTTTGGATTGGGTTGTAATATAGGCTACAAGAGAGGTTTGATTATCCTCACCTTCCAGACCTACAACCACGGCCTGATCCACTGAATCATATGATAGCAGGGCCGATTCGATATCGCCCGGCTCTACCCGGAAACCGCGGATCTTGAGTTGGCGATCGAGCCTTCCCAGGAATTCCAGCGCGCCGTCCGCTCTCACGCACGCCAGATCGCCGGTACGATACCATGTGGAAGCCGAAGATATGTTCGTATGCGGATCAAGGAAGCGATCCTGCGTTAGATGGGGAAGATTGAGATAGCCTATCCCCACTGCGGGTCCACAAATCCACAACTCTCCGGGCACTCCCGTCGGTTGGAGCAGTCCCTTCCGGTTCAAGACAAACGCGCCGGAGTTGGCGATGGGAGCTCCGATGGGAGGGATCGCTTCCATCCTCTCCTCCCGGTCGATGGTCCATGTGGCGACCACATGGGTTTCCGAGGGACCGTAATGGTTGTGCAGAACTACTGCTGCTGCTTTGAGATAGGCTATCGCCTCTGGAGAGAGAATCAACCGCTCGCCTGCCACCACAATATGGCGGACACTCGAGGGAAAATCGAGACTCAATAGGGAACTTCCAAACAAAAATTTGAAAAACGCGGTGGGGAAAAATACCGTCTTTATATCATAACGAATTAATACATCAAACAAATAACGTACGTCGCTTTTACGGGAGTGATCCAGTGTCTGAAGCCTTCCACCGGCAGCGAATGTCGTGAAGATCTCCTGTACGGCCACATCAAAACCCAACGACGCCAATTGCGACACCCGGCTAAAATCAATTGAGGTATACCTCAATTGAAACGCGATGAGATTGATCAACGCCCGGTTTCCCATCAACACTCCCCTCGGCGCCCCGGTGGAGCCAGAGGTGTAGACCACATAGAGCGGATGATCGCCTGCCGAGCGGATTCTCCCCTTTAATTCCATTCTCGCCGGTTCAAGATCATTCCCTTCTAACGGCTCTACCGACGAAATCTTCTCGGGAATCCAGGGCCCGGGATTTTGCGAGTTTTTGTCGCAAATCAGCATCGATACTCCGCTATCGATGATCATCTGCTTCATCCGATGCTCTGGATACTCCATCGGAATCATCAAAAACGCGGCGCCTGCCTTGAGCGACGCCAACATCGCGATGACTGCTTCGGGTCCGGGAGGCAAACTGATGGCTATGATCGAATCTAAGGATGCTTCGCCGGTCGCCAGGCGACGGCCCATCGCCTCCGACACCAGGTTCAACGCCCCGTAACACAGCAGATGTCCCTCATGGGCAAGGGCCGTTCGGTCCGGGTGTTTGACCGCCTGCTCCTCGAATAATTGGATGAGGGGTTTGTCATAATCCACACACAAGTCGGGTCCGGTGCATAGCGATAAGAGCTTCTTCTTCTCGGCCGGACTCAGAAGCTCGATCTCACCGATCCGAAGCCCGGGATCTTCCGCAACCGCTGTGGCAATAGCGAAAAAATAGCGAACAAACGCGCCCGCAGTTTCCCGCTTGAAGATCCGGTAGTTATACTCCAGGCCTGCCCGCAATAGCCCATCGACGAGCGATACATCCAACAGTAAGTCAAATTTCGCCGTAGTACGCTCCAGCGACAGGAATTGCACCTGCGCATCCCCTATCGCCACCTTCGGTAAATCCATGTTTTGAAACACGTAGAACACATCGAAGGGCATCCTAGGCATCA
>JAHELQ010000062.1:0-10300 GCA_024644125.1 Candidatus Aminicenantota bacterium
ATACCCCAGCACGCGGCCGCCCAGGCGATGGTGGACCCGAAGCCAGGGATCATAGAGCTGACCATCATCCCGCTTCTTTTCACAGTATTCCTCAAGGCTCATACGGGAAAATTGCTGCTTGAAGGTCGGCCTCACCGGGATGATCACATGCTCCAGACCATGCAGCCTGGCTAGCATGTTCATCACGTTCACCACTTCATAGCTCAAGCCACTGCCCAGGTAATCGCGGTGCACCACGCCCGCCAACACGCACAAGGTATTGGCGGCGACGCCCTCTTCCCTCTGGCGGAAGGCCAATTCCACCACGTCGTCCCAACCGGATGGGAGGTTGCCGGCTGCGCCGTCCCAATACACCGGCAGCCCGTTGCCGCCGGCGATCGCCAGCCCGTCCTGTCTGGAGATACCGATCTGAAACCCGGGAAAGTCCTCGTACAACCGTTTCCAATAAGTCACATTCACCCTGTCGCCTACAAAAAAAGCCGGCCAGGAATCGGCGTGGACGGCCTCTATCCGGTCTTCGAGCTCCGCTTTCTGGGCCACGGTGTAATGCCGCAAGCGTTGCCCGTTCATTTCCAGCGACTGCCCCTTCAATTCCACATACCCGCACAAAAAACGATCGGCGCTGTCTTTTCCCCGGGCGACAACCGCTGCGCCCGCCACCGCCGGATGTGAAAGCAGGCGGTTCTCGATCTCCCCCAATTCGATTCTGAAGCCGCGAATCTTCACCTGGTTGTCCATGCGGTCCAGAATCTCCACACTGCCGTCGGGAAGCGTCCGCCCCAGGTCGCCGGTCCGCATCATGCGCCGGCCCTGGTGGAATGGACTGGGCACGAAGCGTTCATCGGTAAGGCCGGGGTTGGCGCAGTAGCCCCTCACCACCGAATCGCCCTCGATGACGATCTCGCCGGGGATCCCCTCCGGCATCGGATTCAAGCGCCGGTCCAGGATATAGGCGTTGTTGTTGGACATGGGGCGCCCCACCGACGCCGGCCGGTCCATGGCGCAAGCGGAGATGATCACATCCACCGTCGTCTCGATCAACCCATAATGGTTGGTTAATGGGTAGCCGTCCTGTAGCAACCGCTCCTTGAGTGGGTCGTCCAGTCTGTCGCCGCCGGATATCACCACCGAGAGGCTGTCGAGCCGCGGCTTGCCCGCCAGCAATTCCTTCAAGTACGCGGGCACGCAATTGACCATCGCGATGTCCCGGGATTGGATATAGTCGCGCATAAAATCGATATTCACCAATGAATCGCGCGACACCACATGCAGGTTCATGCCATGTTGCCAGGTGCCGAAAATATCTTCCACATGCGGGTCGAAGGTGTATTCCGTCAATTGGACTACCCGCATATGTGGTTTGAAATGATAATAAGACCCCATCCAATGGAGCAAGTTGTTAATATTGCGGTGCTCCACCATCACGCCCTTTGGATTGCCAGTGGAACCGGAGGTATACAGGATGAACGACAGGGCCTGCGACGAAATATCGACGCCGGCATCATCCCCTCCGCCCCGGTACAATGCCCCGTCGTCCAACCGGAACACGGCGGCAGTCGTTTCCACTTCCGGGTATTCCCGGTCAAAATCCAATAATGCCAACAAAATATTCGCGCCGCTATCCTCCAACACATACTGAATCCGCTGTGCCGGGTAGGTGGGAATCAACGGTGCATACGCCGAACCGGCCTTCAGTACGGCGAGCATCGCCACAGCCATGTCCGCCGAATAGTCCCCCAGCACCGCCACCACGCTCTCGGCGGCCGCGCCCCGCTCTGTCAGGAACCGCGCCAGACTCCCGGCCCGCCGGTTTATGGCGTCATAGGTCAATGACAAATCACCGGCAGTCAAGGCCGCCAGATCCGGCGTCCGAAGAGCCTGCTCTTCCACCAACCGGTGTACGGTATGATGATGGGGATACGCGGCCCTTTCGCCGGCGAACGCCTCGATGAGCCGCTGCTTCTCGTCCGGCGTCAGCATCTCCAATCGCGCCGCCTCCAGCTCCGGGCGGGCGGCCATACCGTGAAGCAACATCTCCAGGTGCGCGGCCAGCGCCGCCACCTGCCCCGCCGTGAACCGCCGCCGGTTGTAATTGAAATGAAGGCGGAGATCATCCTCTATGATCGCCACTCCCACCGTCAAGTCATAATTGCTCATCTCGAAGGCCGAATAGCCGGTAAAGGAGATACCGCCGGTCTCCCGCTTCAAGAGGAGGTCCAACGGGTAGTTGTCCACCACCATGATGGAGTCGAACAGGTCTTCCTGTCCGGCGATCAGGCTATAGGCCTTGATGTCCGTCAGCGGCGTCGCCTCGTAGGCCGCCCGCTCCAGCAGATCCTTGCTCACCCGCTCCAATAACGAGAGCGCTGTGTCGTCCACAAGCGACGTCACCCGCAACGGCACCGTGTTGATAAATAACCCCACCATATCCTCGATACCCGCTACGCCGGCGTTCCGCCCCGACACCGTGGTGCCGAACATCACATCGCCGGTATTGCAATACCGCTGCAACAAGAGCCCCCAGGCGGTGAACAACAGGGCCGCGGGCGTCGCCTGCGCGCGCCGCGCCAATACGCCGAGGGCCCGCCCGATCTCCGGCCGCAACGCCACTTGCATATCCGCCGCTTCCGCGCTCCCTTCCTCCCGATTATGGCCGATGGGCAATGTGGTCTTGGTATCAAATCCTTCCAGATAACGGCGCCAGAAGATCTCCCGCTCCGGCCCCCCGGCGGTCCCCAACCACCTGGCAAATTCCTTGAAACCGGGTTTTTCCGCTACTACCGGTTCTTCGCCGTCAGCGCAGAGGCCGTAGGCCTGCAAAAATTCCTTCAAGACAATCCCTGTGCTCCAGCCGTCATAGAGGATGTGGTGGTGGCTGACAATCATAATATGGCGCGTCTCCGTCAACCGGCACACAGTCACCCGGAAGGGGACGCCCTCCAGGTCAAGCGGTTCGCCGCGGTCCTCCGCCGCGATTTCGCATACCCGCAACGACGCCTCATCGCCCAATCGGTCCGACAGGTCAAAAAACCGGATATCTGTCTCATACCGCTTCAACACCACCTGCGCCGGGTTCTTCACGTTTTTCCAACGAAACACCGTGCGCAAGGCCTGGTTGGCGGCCGTCACCCGCCGCCACGCCGACTCCAAAAGCGACAGATCCAGCGGCCCCGCCACCTCCAGGCTCAATTGTTCAAAGTATTGCGTACTACCCGGGGATTCCAGGTAATGAAACAGCATGCCCTCCTGCAACGGAGTCAGGGACAGGATGTCCAGGATATCTTTTTTTTCCATGTTATCGCCTCCAAAACCGGTCGCTACCGGGTTCGCTCTTTCCGGTACGCCTCTTCCACCAGACGGATCGCATGCTTCCCATATCTGGCCAGATACAAGATCTCTTCCGAGATGTCCATGGCCTGAAGAATGGGATACATGTCGCACACCCGGTTCAATATATCGTGAAAGACCTCGTTGTGTTCCTCAAAATAGGGATCGTGAAAATCCACCGTAAACCAATAATTCTCCGATGATCGCATGCCCGCGCCGCACCGGAGCCGCAATTCCTCTTCCACCGGCGCCCCTTTCAACAAGCGGAACAAGCCGGCGTCCGCCCGGTCGATCGCTGTCCGGTTGCGCACGATAAATTCCAGAGTATCCTGCGCTTCCGCCACACTCTCGCCGGGATAACCAAAAAACACGCCGGTCTCCGTGGCGATTCCCGCCGCGCTCGCCTGCCGCAACGTCCGGGCGATCACCCTGACATCAGTCCCCTTTTTCATCTCGTCCAGCAGCCGTTGATTGGCCGACTCCAACCCCAGATACATGCGCACGCAGCCGGCCATCGCCAGGGTGTCGAAAAAGTCCTGCTCCAGTCCCTCTTCAAAACGCATCACCCCGTGCCAGCGAATGTCGAGCCCCGCCTCCAGCAAGCCGAGAGAAAACTCCCGCAAATACTCCGGCCGGATCACGTCGCTCTCGAAGCTGAAGATCCGCTCGCCCGTGATCTCCACAATCCGCCGGATATCCTTCACCGCCAGAGGCACCGGCCGTTCCCGGTAGGGAGTGGACCGGATAAACGAATAATTGCAAAACTTGCATACATTGTAGTAACAACCTTTGGTCAGCGGCAACGAGAGGATCCGCTCCGGCGCCAGATAGAGGTTTAGAGGAATCCCCGGATAATCCGGATCCGAAATACTATCGAGCTCCACATCGCATGCGCAGGAACCCCCGGTCGTCGCCTCCCCCTCCCGGAACCACACCAGCCGCTCCACCGAGTCGAGACTCTCCCGGCGGCGCAACCGCCGCGCCAACTGAACGACACAATCATCCCCCTCGCCCACGCAGAAGCTGTCGATCAACGTGGAAAACCGCCGGCTCTCCCGCGTCATGGTCTCCCGGCCCCACGCCGCCACCGGTCCCCCCATCGAGATATGGGTGTCCGGGCACGCCGACCGGATCTCGGCGGCCAGAATGAAGGTGGGGATCAATTGGGAAAAATAGGCTACGGACAGTCCCACCAGCAACGGCCGGTCTTTCTGGATGGCAGGGATGATGGTGTCGCGGTAGAATCGCCTCATCATCACACTATCCCGATGGGAGAGCGCCGCCTCCACGTCCGCGAAACAGTCGAATGCGAAGTGTTCGTAGAGCGAATACTTCCCGAATTCCACCGTGTCGTATTGCAACGACGCCAACCGGCACGCCCCCGCGAAATCCCGTTTGCAATTGAAGAAGGTTTCGCGGTCATAAAACGAGTCGGGGTTCCTGAGCGCAGCGATGGTAGATTCTATCCTCCCTTCGAGCCCGATGGTCTCCCGGAGGACCGACTCCGCCTGCCGCGCCCGCGCCGGTTCAGCGTAATCGCGGGTTTCGAGCCGCCGCGTAATCGTTTCCCGCGCCCGCGCCGCCATTTCAGGGGACAGGTAATAGAGAAACGCCTCGAGATTCAAGTCCCGGAGGGCGTAATCGCCGGCGTCTTGATCCCTCAGCGCCGCCCCCAACGCCGGCAACGCAGCGTGCGGCATAGCCGGGTCCGCGGCTGGACAAAATAGCAGATAGATATCCATGGTCAATTCTTCATATCCAGGATCGACGCCGTCGGCAGCCAGGGTTCCCCGGGCATTTTGACAAAATCGATCTTCCCCAGATCCAATTTGACGATCTTGTCAGCCACGTCGAAGTAATGGTCGTCATGGGTGACCGCGATAATAATTTTCCCCTTCCGCTTCAAGTCCGGCAACAATTCCCGGTAAAAGAAACGCCGGAATTGCGGGTCCTGATTGGCGGCGAATTCGTCCATCAAAAAGATAGGGCAATCCTCCAGGTAACTCTGCATCAACGCCAACCGCTTCCGCTGGCCGCCGGAGAGGTTGATGGTGGAGTAAGCCCCCCCCTCGATCTTCACCTTCTCCCGCAAGTCCAGGATCTGGAGTAGATGATTCGCCTCTTCGGCCCTCTCTGCAAAATCCACTTCGTAAATTTTCTGGAATAAATGGTAATCGCTGAATATTGCGGTGTAATATTCCCCCAACCGGGTGTCCGCCACCAATCTGCCGTCGATCTTGACGCCGCCCCGGCTGGGGATGTACAGGCCGGTCAGGATCTTTGCCAATGTTGTCTTGCCGCTGCCGTTGCCGCCGATGATGAACAGGATCTCCCCTCTGGCGAGGGAAAAATCGATGGGCCCGATAGCGAAGGCCGCGTTGCCGTCGTCGTCCAGATATTCAAATTCGACCCCCTCTGCAACGATGGACTCTACCGGTTCCTTGCCGGGCAACGGCTCATCGTCGCTAGCGAGGGCCACATCCGGATCGTTGCCGCCGCGGTCCATCTTCTTGAACAATTGCTGCGCGTTGTGCGGCAGCAACTGCACATCCAACACCTTGACGAAGCCCTTGATGCGGTCCCAGGAGACCTTGATGCGCGTCAGGCCGGGGATCACTCCCACCAACGCGCCGATGGGGCCGATGAGGTACAGGAGCACCATGATGTAGCTGATCAACGTCAGGGTCTGGAATCCCGTCAACACCCGCGGCACCACGATACTCAGCACCCCCAGGATGATCATGATGAACGAGTTGCCGATGATGTTTGCGTTCAGGAACTTCAAGCTGGCGGCCACGCTGGCGTCGCGAAAGGTATTGCAACTGTCCACCAGGTCCCGCCGGTATTCGGTTTTTTTCCTCAGGTGCATGCTGAGTTCCTTGTACCCTTTGATCAAGCTGTTGAGCAGGCTCATGTACACATTCTGCGTGTCCCGGGCCCGTTCCATATAGCGGCGGCCGATCTTGCTGACGAAGTAATAATAGAAGGTCATGATCACCACCACCAATACCACCACCAGCGTGGCCTTGACAGAGATGGTGGTAAGATAGGCGAAGGCCGAGATAGCGGTAATCAAACTGGTCAACGTACCGATCACCAGGTTGGCGGAGCGGGCCAGCACCGCCGTGTCGTCGTTGAGCGTGGTGAAGATCCGCCCGTCCAGCAGTTTTTCGAAGTTCTGGTACTTGGCCGACATGATCTTGTTGATGAGGTCGATGCGCATATCCAGGGTGATGTTGTTGGTGATGTTGATCATTTTGGTGGCCACCACCTTGGTGCCGAAGGCGTACAGGCCAAAGGCCAGCACAAAATAAAAGAGCAGGTATTTCAAGGCGATACTGCTGTAAAAAGAGGTGGTGATCAAAAACAATACCCCTGTGTTGGCGAATCCCGACAACATGCCCAATAACACGATTACCGGCACCTCGTTGAGGTAACGGTTCTTGTTGGGCAAGCACAGGGTGATCAGGTACTTCAGGAAGCCGGCGATAAACGCTACCAGCAGCAATACCACAGCCACAGCCGCGCTCACCGGAGCCCACACGATCACGGTCCGCCAATCCACCCCCAGAGCCGCCGCGGGCAAGATATAAACGCCCGCCAAATACGGAACCATCGCCAGCATCACCAGCGACGTCCGTCCCAATTTGCCCCAGGTCATAGGCTCGAATCGGCTTTTGCCCCGGACTGCGCTCGCCAGTTTCATGATAATGAGGATCACTGTCACCAGCACGAAGAATGCTAATACAAAGGAGACAATGGACAGCGCCATGTCGATCTTGTCCTGGGACGGTTCGATCTCCTTTACTTCCATCCCCGTCATCCACCGGAGCAGGTTTTTCCCTATCTTCGCCGCGTTCGCGTTGTTGGAATTGGCCAGCACAGCGACGCCGATCCGCTTGCCGGGAATCAGCCCCATATACGAGGTAAAATTCGGATTCTGACCGCTATGCTCCATCACGCCGTCGCCCCGCAGCGACACTTCCCAGCCCATGGCATAGGAGGTCGTGTTTCCCGCCGACGGAGGCACCGACTCATCCCGCCGGTGGGTCCTCTCGATCACATCCGGGAAGGGACTCTCGATCAACCCCAACTGCAACCGCAGCCACCGTTGCATATCCCGCGCATCCGCCGTCACATACCCGCCGGCGATGTTCGCCCGGTACCGGGGCGCGTCATAACGCCGCGGAGCGAAGAATCCCTGCTTGTAACCAGTCGCCAACGATTCACCCTCGCCTGTCCCCGCCCGGGTCCGCTCCAATCCCAACGGCCGCAGCACTCGCTCTTCCAGATACTTAGCGAAGGGCTCTTCCGCGACTGTTTGTACGATGAAGGCCAGGATATCATAATTGATCGTCGCGTATTCAAATGTCTGGCCCGGCCGGTGACTCAGTTTTATTCCAGAAAGTCTCCCGATGGTCCGTTGCAACGCTCCGGGCCGGTCCCCCTCTTCGATGAAGCGGATGGAACTCCAGGGGATCCCGCTGGTGTGATGCAGCAGATGTTGTAGCTCGATCTCGACATCCTTACCATCAAACCGGGGCGAGAAGCCCGCGATATATTTCGACACAGGATCGTCCAGCCGGATCTTCCCCTCCGCTTCCAGGCGCAGCGCAGCCAGAGCCGTGAACGCCTTGCTGCACGACCCCAACTCGAAGGCCGTCTCGTCGGTGACCGGATCCCCGGCTTCCAGATCCGCCCGCCCCAATGTCAAGACGAACGATTCATCGCTTCCTCGCACTACGACAACGCTCATGCCCGGAATATCCGCCGCCCGGAACCACGTCTCGACCCTCCGCTCGACCGCTTCCCGGTCCGGCGGCCGCGGAACCGGCTCGCAATAGATCGGATAAATTGCTAGAATCAGTAAAACTACAGTAAAAATGATGTTTGTTTTTTTTCGAATGTTCATGAATGACGCCCCGGGAAAAAATTTTGGAACAATACGACCCGCATGACCGCGGTTTATAGGAAAGATTTTTTACAGACTTCCGTCTCAAGGCTACGGGATCCGTTTACAAAACAATGCCTTTCAAAAGTAACCTAAAACTTTGATATCACAGGCACTATGGGGTGTCAATGACAAATATAGTTACCTCCCTCACCAATTATTTGTTCCACCTCTACAACGGATGTGTATACTTTTTATTCCAAAATTGTAAAATTCCTGTCATTCCATGAAAAATAATTAATCTCCAAATCCATCACGAATCCCCCCGCTATGTCCCCTACCCAGGCCATTACCCATCCGCCTTCGATTCCTTGCCAGCGCAGTCAGGTAATCATTTTACCAATCTCCCCAATCACCAAACTCGGCCTCTCCCCCACTCCCCCAATATACCAACCGATACGGAAAAATCCGATCGCCCCCGTTTTTTTCCCCTCCCGCCCATTCCCTCCAAAAACCAAAACGCCCCAGTCCAAAATCCACCGCCATTTCCCCATTCGTCCGTACGCCTCGGCCGTCCTTCCGCTCAACCGGTCCGGTTTCCAAACGGGAAACGATAATTTGTCCGGTGAAAAAACCGCCCCGGTGAGACGCGTGACCTTTCGTTGCAGGGCAATACAAGAACCCGGCGTGCATCCGCCAGGTATTCCGCGGATGGCGGGATCGAGAGCGGGCAACCCCTGTGGGATGCCCCTACAAAAAGCGGGTAAGGCCATTACATGCGGCCATTCAGACGATATTTTTTCGCCGATGTTTTGCTGTGGTGCTGTGGGGACAGGCTACTATGCCTGCCTCGCATATAAAACACGTCTGCCCACGCGGACAAAAATTGATTCGTGAATCATCAGCGGTTCAGGAAAAAAAATCCATTTCCTTTTTTGATGGTATCATAGATCGCCAGACACATTCACTCCGGCTGAAATATTCCCCGCGAGCTCGCCTGGGGTTCACGGCGGGCTAGCGCACCGCGTTCACCCGATCTTTGTAAAACCACACTATCCCGCGACCGCGAGGGCGAATCCAGCATTTTCCCCAAAATCCTCATATTCCCGTTTCCCTTTGCGCTTCGCGCTTGTAGAAAGTGGTAAAGGGGTAAAGGGGAAAGGGGCTACAGAGACCTGGCAAGGCGAAAGCCAATGAAGTCGCCGCGGCCGACGGGAAGATCGAAACCACGGGAGGCGCACCGGCAACGACCACTGACATCGATCCAGCAGCCGCCACGCACAACACGGTACTCGCCACTCTTAGGCCCAATAGGATTTTCCCTGGGACTGTCTTTATAATAATTATCGTCATACCAATCATAACACCACTCCCAAACATTACCAGCCATGTCCATAGCTCCGAATGGAGACGATCCATCGGGAAAGGTCCCTACTGGAGAGGTATATATATAGCCATCGTCAATTGTTTTGTCCGCCCAAGCATAGTCTGGAAACTTCGAGGCACATTTAGAATCTGCAATATTCGCCAATCTGCCGGTCAATTCTCCATTGCCCCACGGATACTTACGACCGTCTGTTCCTCGCGATGCCTTCTCCCATTGAGCTTCAACGGGAAGAACGATCTTCACCCCTTTTTGCTCAGACAACCAATCACAATAAGCTACCGCATCATCCCAGGATATACCAACGATGGGATAATGATCGCCGGTCAGAGACTCGCCCAATAGCTTATACAAATCGTTGGTTCCGGTCTCGATGTTATACTCGCCCCCTGGCTCACGCCATTCCGGATAATGAGTCCTGGTCTCATTCACAAACTTCAGGTATTGACCAACCGTCACCTCCGTCTTGCCGATCCAGTAACCATCGAGATAAACTTTGTGGATTGGTTGCTCATCATCATATTTATCCGAGCCCATGATGAACTCCCCGGCGGGGACATAAATCATTTTGATTCCGTCTCCGAAGTCCGCTTCCACGTAGCCTTTTTCATTGATATAGGACTGAATGTTCAAGCTCGACAATTTTTCCAATTCCAATGGAGGTGGCTGTACATCTTGAGAAAAAGGCTGAATTCCCC
>JAHELQ010000062.1:10310-15999 GCA_024644125.1 Candidatus Aminicenantota bacterium
ACTCGGCTGAATCGCCAGAAACAGGAACAGGGAGAGTGCGATCGCCGCGGAGAAGCGGGCGGCTGTCTTGAAACCCAGGTTTTGGATGCCTCTATTATAAAAAATAGTCCTCAGGCGTTTGGGGAGAATGAAATGGAGGGGCGAGGCAGTGGTGGTTTCCAGGAAACGAAGCAGGATGAAATCATGCGTGGGAGACATAGCGGGGGCGGACGTGATCTTGCGGAACAAGGCCTTGAGCCGACGCCACTCCTTGAGGTCCAGGATCCATTTCGGGATGGCGATGTTCAGCCGGTAGAAGTCAAAGCCGACGCTCTCTTTGGGCGAGAGATGTCTTTCCAGGATCCCGATGATGGCTTCGCGGATGGCACGGCTCTTTTTCGGGTCCAGTTCGACAATCAGCGCCTCCCGCACATGCCCGGGAATCGCGCCCTCACGGAACCAGGGGAGGCGGATGAGGTTGAGGATGTTGGGTTCGGTCAGGAGGCCGCCGGGCATGCAGGATAGAGAACCGAGGCTGAGGGTAAGGTCCCAATGAAGCTCAGGATAGACCGCGCAGGCGCAGAGCCATTGGAAGACATCTTCGCCTAGATGGCGGCGCAGTGCTTCGATATCGTTTTCCGGCCAATCGTTCGGCAGCAACGCATCGTATTCGCCTTTCTGATGCCAGGCCCGGAGGTCCGGTTTTTCCTGGGTGTCGAAATGTTCTTTTAGGGCTTCGAGGCCGTGGAGGGTGGCGGGGAGGAGGAGGAACTCTTTGGCCAGGGCGATTTCGCGGACGCTCCAGTGTTTGGGAGGGATCGTCGTGAGGATCGACCGAAGGCTCCAGGTGTGGAACTCTTCGGTCCAGCCGTTCAGTTGGCCCGACACCGGATCCAGAAGTCCGCTGCCGTCGCCGATGACAATGAGGCGATGGCCGCTGAAACGCTGTTTGAGGTCATCCAGATCTTGCCTGGGGCCGGCGGGCTCCTGGAAACAGACTCTGGGATCCGTCTTGAAAAAATAGCGCACCACATGCAAGCCCTGGTGTTCCAGTCCCTTGACAATGGTCTCCCATTGCATAGAGTGGTGGTTGCGGTGGGTGGGCAGGTCGATGAGGATCAGATACTCCGGCGGCGCGGTGAGGTTGCGGTAGCGGGGGTCTAGAAGACCGCCTCGCTCGATGGCGCCTGCGATGGTGGCCGGCACGTCCAATCGCCGGATATCGCTTTGAATCCGCTGCCTTAAGAGCCTGGCCGCCTCGAAGAAGGTATGCTCTCTAGTGAGGGATGTATCCGGGGCTTCGAATTGGAGGGAATAGATATGGGGTGGTTTTCGACTCCGCCGCCGTTGCAGGATCAGTTGCCGCCTGTGGAATTTGTAGAGCTCCACTAACAAGAACACAAGCAGCGGGAACAGGATCAGAAGCCAGCGATAGCGATAGAGTTCGTTCTGCAACGCATATCCGGGTGACAGCCTCTCCTGGATTTCCTCAACATTAAGTTTTCCTTGAGTTGGCTTTGGACCACCCTCCTCTACCGGTTGTTCTCCATTGCCCGATTGCCCCTCACCGCCCGTATCCACTGTTTGATCTTTTTTTTGTTTTGCAGTCGGTCCCTCAGTCGTCTCTTTTTTTTCTACCCTCTCAAAATCGGGTGTGGCCCATTGATACGATACCACAGCGATAAACATTACAATTAAAATCCCTAACAAGTAATACTGCCATTTTTGTGGAACCGGATCTTCATCCTTCGCCTCCGGGCCGGCGGCATCCGCCTGGTTGGGCGTTTCTTCCCGGCGGGATTCCCGGTTCAATAATTCGAAATAGGCATCGAAGGCCTGGTAGAATAATGTCTGCTGTTTGGGGGTGGTGGCGAAAATCGGACAGAGGATGAATTTCAGGTCGTTGGGTTGTGTTTGGGGATCCAATCGGTCCAGGATATGACGCAGGCGGAGGTGGTGGTCGATGCCCACGGTGAATCCCTTTTTGCGCAAGTCCCCCAGGAATCCGTCAAACAGCAACGGCAGACCGGAGAGATTCACATCCACTTCATTCATCATCCCAACATTCTCTCCGCTTCTTTCGAGCGATGCTCCGCCACAATTGCCTCCAGAACCTCCTCAGCCAGGCACATCCTGATGCGGTTCAAATCACCGCAAACTTTCTTCAACAGGCTTTCCGCCTTTGTTTTGCGCTTCATATCATTTTTGTAATACCGATTGCTGCGCATCCAGGCCAGCACATGATTCAGATTCACCGGCGCCAATTCATCCAGCAACAATACAGAGCATGATAATGTCTCCAACTCCCCGGCCAGCTCTCTCAACTCTTCCTGTATGTCCTCCCTGCCAGGTTTCCTCCGGGAAAACCAGAACGACTGCCGGCCATTACCCGGCTCGCAATACAAAATCTTGAAAAACACCAAAAACAACGGCCTCTCGCTCCCCCAATCACAATCGCTCCAGAAGTCCCGGATATACCAATCCAACAACCCCCTCGAATGCCGGTGCCACGCAGTCGATGAAATGGTATGACTCACCACCACCATCGGATGCTTCGACAAATCCACCACATCGCACAATTGCGCTCCTCGGGTCAAGTCATGTATACTGCCGGGCAAGAAATGATTCAACAATTTCTGGGTCACACTCTCCTTGCACGCCTCCACATCGGCGCTATCCGGCCACTCTATCTCGTTTTCCTTACAGATAACCTTGTTCCCCTCCAGCTCCCGCTCGGCATACTCGAACAAGCTCTTTTCGACAATACGCGTAAAAAAGCTATCGGGACATTCCTTCTCATCCCCATGAATAAAAACAAACTGAGGTTTCCGGTTATTTTTTTTTATCTTGTCCTTAAAAAAATCCCAGAATTTCGTATGTTGTTCATCCCGATTGCAAAGGTACGGCAAAATCTCCCCATACCCGGCATCTCCATTTTCCGTTCCCCCGTCGTCCGGCGGCCGCATCTTCCTCTCAAATTCTCCAATAGACCTCCGCACCGCCGCCACGAACGTCTTCTTATCCTCAAAAAAAGCCACAGTATGTTTCTCCCCCAACATTTCCCGAAATTCCGCAACGTTCCGCCCCTTTTCCCCAACGTCGATAAACGCCCGTTTCACATCGGCATTTTCATTCTGCAACAAAACCATGCGCTCGATCCCTCGCCGACCGGCGGTATCATATTCAAGATGGGTAATACTCCTTCCCCCATATCCCTCGGGAACGAACCCATACCTCCACGCCACAATCCCCAGATATCCATCACACCTCTGGACATCGCTCAAACATCTAAAGACCGGAGGCTGTTCAGAGGCCCCATAGTCCTCCATGCAGACAGGTTCGTGCCCCATCTCCTTGACCGTCTCGATGGCCAACGCCCGATAGTCTTTCAAGTCTTTATAGGTCGAAGAAATATAAATTTTCGCCATACTGTCATTTCACCCATTTCGTTTGATTGGCGAAGCTGTTTCGTATCAAGATAAAACGATCACCTCATTACTAGTTTTATACTCTCGGCATTTTTTTGTCAAGGATTTTTTGATGATCAGAATCACCATCACCCCATTCGCCGGCAAATGCAAAATCTCTCTACGCGTTAAGGGCGCCCACAGTGTGACGCCCCTACACCATCACGCCCCCGGACCAATATGCCTTTTGTAGGGGCGGGACACCGTGCCCGCCCAAAAGCGCAGCCGTTTGGGGTTAAAAAAATCGATTTTTCGGAATGGGCGGGAAAAATCCACCTGCCCAGGCCCCCCCGGAGGATCACCATCATCGCATTCGCGGAAGGCGGGGATGGTAAAATATGAACCTGGAGTCGCGCGAGGGCGGGCGCTTGACATCGGGGGAAAATCATTATAAATAATTAATTAGAGAAGAGGAAAAGAAAATGAATTTATCTTCGGCAATTACTAAATAATTAAAAGGTTTGAATGAGCTACAGCTTCAATCTCTCTACAGCATCATCAAATCTATGAAAAAGAAACGGTCAAAAAAAAAGGCATCGGGAATATCCCTGGAAGAAATCTGGGAAATTACAGATAAGTCAAAAAGCAGTTGGAGTAAAACTGTCGAAGGAATCCAGGCGACAGGCGAAACAGGAGCCGGATGGAAGCAGGGAAGATCTACATCGGTAGCATCGATGGTTGCATGCGATGCCCGGTTCGACTGCCATTGCGGACACATATGCAAAAATTTATAAGCCGGCATATAATCTATCTGTTTCCATTACTTCCCTCATCGCTCCATGCGCGTATCGGACGGACTGTCCTATGTCACCAACAATAATCAATGCGCCAGCCCCAAACCTAATGGCTCGGGAAACGGAAGAATTTGCTTCCGTAATAGACTCATCTATCAACGAAACAAAATCACATGCGCCTGTTGCCGGGTTATATGATTATAAAACAGGCGTAGATGAGTATGAAACAGAAGCAGATGACAGTGAAACACAAGCAAATGAGTATGAAATAGAAGCTGATGAGAACGGAACAGAGGCGGATGACAGTGAAACACAAGCAAATGAGTATGAAATAGAAGCTGATGAGAACGATACAGAGGCGGATGACAGTGAAACACAAGCAGACGAGTATGAAACAGAAGCTGAAGAGAACGATACAGACGCAGATGACAATGGAACAAAAGCAGATGAATATGTTAGATATGCAAACAAAACCCTTACCCAGTCAACGTTTCACCAAATTGCCGGCAGCCGGGCATCACATATAAAACACGTAAGCCCACGCGGAGGAGCTGGGGACAGGTCGATTATGTGACGGCTTATAAAATTTTGCATATTTGTTGGCAGCGTCGGTCGAACCGGGCTTCGTTCAAATACTTATTTTGGCAGACTATCATCCAATTTGAGGCGAATTCCGCTTGCCTGTCCCCAGCTCTTTGCCCCGCAATTGAGATCGGACCGATGGCACGGTGCGAGGAGCGGATGAGATGGCGTATTCGATAAAGCGGATGAATATTTGCGCCCCAGCGAGGACTCCTCGATTGGTTGGTTGGATCCTTACTTGACGATCTTGTAAATGAACAATTTTTCGGTTTCTGGATACGGCTGTCGCGCCAGCACATAGCCATCTTTAGATATGTGAAAAACGACAAGGCCTTCTTTTATCTTAAATTGCCCCAGGAATGTCCCGTCTCCCGCAAATTGCAAACAGAAAAAATTCCGAACGCAGGCGTTGTGAGTTTGATAATCCTTCGTCTCCATGAATATATACCAATTCCCGGCGAAGAAGTTGATGCTGTGGATATTTGCAATATGCATTCCATTGAGAGAGTTTAACGACAGATTCTGTTCCCGAATCAATTTTGCAGGAAAGTTGAAGCGCTTATCGAGTTGGAATTGGAAATCGATAAGATGTCGCCCATCGATTGCACATAAATAGAATTGAACTGGATTATCTGGATCGACATAGGAAATGAGCATTTTTTTACGATTATCGTCCATTCCCCAGATGATTTCCCCAAACATATCCATCTTATGGGCCAATTGTTTATTCTTGCTATAATCGACGTCTTCACCGGTGGGATAAAGATAGAAAAACGCTTTTTTTATACCGGATCGCCGGTCTATGTGCAGCACCTTTCCGAAGCCCTCGATCTGAGGGTCTGAAAAAGCTGCCAAACAAGTCGCGAGAAATGTATCGTGATTGATAACATCGAAATGCTCTCTAAAATAGATGGTCCGGTCGAGTTT